>JAJDAI010001259.1 GCA_029261955.1 Deltaproteobacteria bacterium
GGCCCCGGCCGGCGGGCCCAGGGACTCGAGCCACTGGTCGAGGGTCGCGTCGTCGAGGTCGGTGGGCTCACTCATCGCTGGCTTCCCGCCACGGCCTGGGAACCCAGGATCCGCTTGAGTCGTTTGCGGGCGTAGCTGACGGCCGAGTCCACCTGCGTCCGGGTCAGGCCGAGGGCTTCGGCGGTCTCGGCTCCGCTCAGGCCGTGCACGACGCGGAGCAGCAGGGCCTCGCGGTTCTCCTGCGGCAGCTCCTGCAGCGCGTCCTCGAGCAGCCGGGCCTGCTCCCCCAGCACCGCCAGCGCCTCGGCGTTGGGTCGCATGCGGCGGCTCTCGGCGAGGGCGATGAGGCCGGGCGCCGCGGCCCGCTCCACCTGGCGCCGCCTCAGGATGTCGATGCAGAGGCGGTGGGTGACCGTGTAGAGCCAGCCCCGGACCGAGGGGCCGGTCCAGCTGCGGCCGGTCTGCGCCGCGCGGGCGAAGGCCTCGACGTAGACCTCCTCGGCCTGCTCGGGGCTGCGCAGCAGGCGCATGGCGTAGCCCTTGATGCCGGCGGCGTGGCGGTGCACGAGCGCCTCGAAGGCGGCCTCGTCGCCCGCCGCCCACCCCGACATCAACTGCTCGTCCGTCCACCCCTGCATCGGGCCTCCTGCCTGCTCAACGAGCAGCGTGGCCGGATCTGGGATTTGCCTGGGAAGGAGTCTGGTTAGCGTTTGTTAGCGGGGGGCTAGAACGGCTCGCGCTCCAGCACGAAGGGCGCCACGCCCTCGGGCAGCACGGTGATCTGGAGCGGCACCGCGACGCCGCCCTCATCCACCTGCACCCGCCAGAGGTTGTCCTCGAAGTAGGGGTTCTGCTCCTCGAAGACGTGCCCGTCGGCGTGCAGGTAGAGCACGGGCTTGCCGAAGGCCTCGACCGCGGGGTGGAAGCGGTCCATGAAGACGCTGTGTGTTGGCGTGGGGCTCGCGTGGCCGAAGACGACGGCCGCGTGCACGGCGTCCCCGTGTTCGGCGAGCTGCGCGTCCACCCAGTCCGCGTTCTGGCCCAGGCGCAGCTCCCACTCGTTGGGGTCGTGCACCGCGCCGCCCACCAGGTTCAGGCCGACGAAGAGCACGCCGTCCTGCACCCACGCGAAGTTCTCGTTCCGCACGTCCTGGTGCTCGACCGGGGGCGCTGCGGCCCAGTTCTGTTCGAACTCGCCGAAGTACTGCTCCCAGAAGACCCAGGCGGCCGCGGGGTCCGCGCAGTCGTTCCACTCGTTGTCGCCCGGCAGCATGAAGGTCGGCACGTCCAGGCCGAGCAGCAGGTTCGCGGTGCTCGAGTAGATGGACTCCAGGCACGGCCCGAAGCCCGACTTGATGTCGCCCAGGTGCACCGCGAAGGACGAGGGGCTGCTCGCGTTGTGCTGCTGCACCTGCTCCGTCAGCACCTCCACACCGGTGATGGAGTAGGGCACGTCGCCCATGGCTGAGAAGATCACGGAGCCGGGAGGCGCCGCGTCGTCGTCGTCTGCTGCGTCGTCGTCGTTCGCGGCCGAGTCGTCGTCATCCCCGGAGTCGTCGTCGTCGTCGGTCGGACACCCGAGCAGCGGGAGCGCAAGCAGCAGCAGGGTCAGACGCATCGAGCTCTCCGTCCCCCCCGGGATGCGCCAGCGTAGCGGTCGCTGGGCTGCTATGACCGCCTCAGTCAGGGACCTCAGCCATGCCCCGTCCGCCCTCAGCCAGTCGCCTCGGATTTCAGGTCGCACGCCGCGTCTTGCGCGCGTTCGTGGCCCACCGGGAGATCTTCCTGCTGATCACCAGCCGCTCCCGGCGCAGCTTCGAGCAGCGCGACTGGGTTCGGCTCCGCGACGACTCGGCAGACCGCCTGACGCTGTACGAGCGGCACACGCAGCAGATCCGGGAGTCCCTGGAGCACGACCTCGGCGAGCGCATGGCCGACCGCGTCGTCTGGCTCGGGGCGAAGGCCGTCTACAGCGGCCTGTTGGACGAGCGGCCGGACTGGGACCTCGCCGAGACCTTCTTCAACTCGGTCTGCCGCCGCGCCCTGCACACGGTGGGTGTGGACCCGCTGGCCGAGTTCGTGGACACGGACTTCGAAGACCCGCCCGCCCCCGCCGGCGAGGACGCCTGGCACTCCATCCCCTGGGAGGGGGACCCCCTGGCCCTGGCCCGCCGACTCATGGACCTGGGCTTCGGCGTGCCCTGGACCGACGCCGAGGCGGACGCCCGGCTCGTGGCTGAGCGGATCGAAGAGCTCCTCGACGCGCGCCAGGCGACGCCCCGCAGCACCGCGGTCCTGATCGAGCCCTTCTTCCGTGGAAAGGCCGCCTACGTCGTCGCCCGGATGGCCACGGACCGGGGCCCCATCGCGGCCGTGCTCGCCCTGCGCAACGGCCCGCGCGGGCTCTTCGTGGACGCCGTCGTCAGCGACGAGCCGGACATCAGCATCCTCTTCAGCTTCACGCGCTCCTACTTCCACGTGGCGACGCGGCGGCCCTGGGATGTGGTCGCCTTCCTCCAGACCCTGATGCCGCGCAAGGGCCGAGGCGAGCTCTACATCTCGCTGGGGCACCCCCGGCAGGGCAAGACGGAGCTCTTCCGGGACATCAAAGGGCGGATGGACTACGGCGAGTCCCAGTTCGAGCGCGCGCCGGGCACGCCGGGCCTGGTGATGGCCTGCTTCGGGCTGCCCGACCACGATCTGGTCTTCAAGCTGATCCGTGACGAGTTCCCGGCCGAGAAGGCCACGAGCGCGCGGGAGATCCGGGAGCGCTACGACTGGGTCCACCTGCACGACCGCGCGGGCCGCCTCGTGGACGCGCAGGAGTTCGAGCACATGCGCCTGCCCCGTGCGCGCTTCGAGGCCTCGATGCTGCGCGAGCTGCTCGACGGCTGCGGGCGCACGGCTCGTTCCGACGGCGACTTCGTGGTGCTGGAGCGGGTCTGGGTCGAGCGGCGGCTGATCCCCCTGAACCTGGTGGTGCACCGCGAGGCCGAGGCGGTGGTCGAAGCCTCCCTGGACGAGTACGCCGCGGCGCTGCGCGACCTGGCGGCCTGCAACATCTTCGCGGGCGATCTGCTGCTCAAGAACTTCGGCGTGACCCGGCACGGGCGCGTGGCCTTCTACGACTACGACGAGCTGCTCCCCCTGACCGACTGCGTCTTCCGGGACATCCCCGAGGCGCGCACGCCGGAGGAGGAGATGTCCGCGACCCCCTGGTACTCGGTCGGGCCCTATGACGTGTTCCCCGAGGAGTTCCCCCGCTTCCTCGGCCTGCGGGGCGAGCGGCGGAAGCGCTTCCTGGCGAAGAACGGGGACCTGTTCACGGCCGCGTGGTGGCAGCAGACCCAGCAGCGGATCGGGGAGGGGAAGGTCGTGGAGTTCGTGCCCTACCGGGAGGGGCTGCGGCTTCGGGGGCCGGGGGACCGGTAGGGCTCCTGGTCTCTGACCTCTCGCCACGATCGCAACGGGCAACGACCGCTACGGACCGTCGTGGGCTGCGCGCGCGTCGTCTCGCCGTCTGAACAAAGGAACATGGGTCTTGGGATCGGCCGATCCGGTCCCGCCCCGATCAAACCCGTTGCGCCCGTTGCCCGTTGCGATCGTTGCGAGAGGTCCGAACGCTGCGGACACCCCGCCGAAGGCACCTCGGCCGCAAAGCCCCTCAAGAAGGATCGCCCCCGACCCGCTCCGCGCAGCCCCTACTGCGCCCGGCTGCCGTTCGCAGCGAGGTGGGGGCGCATGAGCGGGCCCACCGCGTCGCCGCAGTCGCGCTCGGTGCGCCGAGCGATCAGCGTGACGTCGAGGATGATGTGGTTGGTCGCGATGTCCACCAGCGCGGGGTTCCGGGTCACGACGGCCTGGTTGTCGACGTCGGGCTCGGCCCCGCCGATGAGCGCCTCGATGCCGTCCACCACGCAGATGACCTTGTGGGACCAGGCGACCTTGTGGTCGTCGCTCGGCGGCGCGTCCACCCAGCAGGAGAAGCCCGGCGGCGCCTCCAGCACGGGGTCGATGCTGTGCAGCACACGGTGGATGGGGCGATCCGCGACCGCGGCCAGGGCCCCGTTCAGGCGCTCCAGCTCCCGCCCCCACACGCTCAGGCAGATGGAGGTCTCGGCGCTGCGGATCATGCTCTCGATGCGCGCGATGACCTCGTCGTAGGCCGAGACGATCCAGATGGGCTCGGGCCGGGTCCGCGAGGGCATTCGGTTGAGGGCCTCGCTCAGGGCGTCCAGGCGCGTCTCGTTGTCCCGGCGCACCTGGGCCAGGAAGTCCCGCGGCGGCACGGGCGCGTAGCGCGCGGGCTTGTCCCCGGTGGAGAACGCGGCCCCGCTGTCGGCCAGCTTGCGCAAGACGCCGTAGACCGCGCTGCGCGGGATGCCCGAGCGTGCGGCGACCTCGTAGCCGGTCAGGCCGAGGGCCTCTTCGGCCTCCAGCAGGCAGAGGTAGGCGAGGGATTCGTTCCGGGTCAGCCCCAGCTCGGTGAGCTGGGCTGCGGCTTGGTCACGCACAGATGGGTTCCGGGGAGTCTACGGTTCGATGCAGAGGGGCAGGACCTCGAACCAGCTGTCCATGAGGGCGTTGCTGACGCGGGCCGCGATGAAGTTGTCGCCTTCGACGAGCAGCTCCGTGATGTCCAGATCGGGCACGTCGACCGTCTCGAGGCAGCCCGCGTGCTCGTTCACGCAGCCCTCCATCTGCCAGTCGCCGCCCCAGTGGCCCATGAACTCACCGTTGATCCAGAGCCAGAGCCCGTCGTCGCTCTGCAGGCTGATGTGCATGGCGGGCGGCAGCTCGGTGAACTTCACGACGGCGAGGTAGGCGCGATCGCTGCCCTGCGGCGTGACGCCGGTGTCGGGCAGGTCGATGGCCTCCCAGTCCAGCGGCGCGAAGCCGGGCTCCCAGAAGGGCAGGCCCGCGGCGTCGCTGGGGTCGGACTCGCCCGAGAAGGGCGGGCTCGCCAGCCAGAGCCAGTCGGGCGACTCCCAATCGTCGCAGCTGACGGGATCGGGATCCGGGCTTGGGGTCGGATCTTCGTCCGGCTCCTCCTCCGGCGTCGGGTCCTCGGCCGGCTCGTCCTCGTCCACCACGATCGTGCCGTCGGGCAGCATCCGCAGGCCCTGATCGCTGCAGCCAGCGGCGAGGAGCAGCGCGAGAAGCAACGCGAGTCGGTGCATGGGGACCTCCGGAGCCAGAGCGTAACTCAAGCAGGAGTTACGAGCCGAAGCTACCCCAGCGATCGCTGGGCGATCAACCCCTTTCACAGACGCGCGACCGCGCGGGCTCGCGCGTGAAGAAAAACCTGCGGTCGAATCGCTTGACACCCCCCGGACCGGATCTAAGTCTGCCGCGCCCGGTGAAGCCGGGCCCCAAAAAGACACAAGCCAAAGACCGAGGAGTCGACGATGAACTTGAAGCCGCTGAACGACCGGATCCTGGTGCAGCGCACCGAGGGCATGGACCAAAGCAAGGGCGGGATCATCATCCCCGACAGCGCCAAGGAGAAGCCGATGGAGGCCGTCGTGGCCGCTGTGGGCTCGGGCAAGCTCTTGAAGGACGGCTCCCGCGGAGCCATGCCGGTCGCCGATGGGGACCGTGTCCTCTTCGGCAAGTACAGCGGCGACGAGGTCAAGATCGACGGCCAGGACTACCTGATCCTGCGCGCCGACGACGTCCTCGCTGTCATCGAAGACTGAACCCACTTCCAGAAACCGAGGAACGCCGCATGCCTGCCAAGGAAATTCATTTCACCGAAGAAGCCCGCGCCGAGATTCTGCGCGGAGTCGATGCCCTCGCCAACGCCGTCAAGGTCACGATGGGGCCGCGCGGCCGCAACGTGGTGCTCGAGAAGAGCTGGGGCTCGCCCGTCATCACCAAGGACGGCGTCACCGTCGCCAAGGAGATCGAGCTCGAGGATCGCTTCGAGAACATGGGCGCCCAGATGGTGAAGGAGGTCGCCTCCAAGACCTCCGACGTCGCCGGTGACGGCACCACGACCGCCACGGTGCTGGCCCAGGCCATCTACCGCGAGGGCACCAAGCTGGTGGCCGCGGGCGTGAACCCGATGGACCTCAAGCGCGGCATCGACAAGGCCGTCATCGCGGTGGTCAACCGCCTCGCCGAGGTGTCCCGTCCGACCGAGGACCAGAACGAGATCGCCCAGGTGGGCACCATCTCGGCCAACGGCGACGTGGACATCGGCAACAAGATCGCCGAGGCCATGCAGGCGGTCGGCAAGAACGGCGTCATCACCGTCGAAGAGTCCAAGTCCATGGAGACCTGGCTCGACGTCGTCGAGGGCATGCAGTTCGACCGCGGCTACCTCAGCCCCTACTTCGTCACCGACGCGGACCGCATGGAGTGCGCGCTCGAGGAGCCCTACATCCTCATCCACGAGAAGAAGATCTCGCAGATGAAGGACCTCCTGCCCACGCTCGAGGCCGTGGCCAAGACGGGCAAGCCCCTGCTGATCATCGCCGAGGATGTCGACGGGGAGGCCCTGGCCACCCTCGTGGTGAACAAGATCCGCGGCACCCTGAACGTCACCGCCGTCAAGGCGCCCGGCTTCGGTGATCGCCGCAAGGCCATGCTCGAGGATCTCGCGATCCTCACCGGCGGCAAGGCCATCATGGAGGACCTCGGCATCAAGCTCGACGCCGTGACCCTCGAGGACCTGGGCAGCGCCAACCGCGTCACCATCACCAAGGACGCCACCGTCCTGGTCGACGGCGCGGGCAGCGACTCGGTCATCAAGGCCCGCGTGCACCAGATCGAGGCGCAGATCGAGGAGACCTCCTCGGACTACGACCGCGAGAAGCTGCAGGAGCGGCTCGCCAAGCTCGTGGGCGGCGTCGCCGTCATCCACGTCGGCGCGGCGACCGAGACCGAGATGAAGGAGAAGAAGGCGCGCGTCGAGGACGCCCTCAACGCGACCCGCGCTGCGGTCGAGGAAGGCGTCGTCCCCGGAGGCGGCGTGGCCCTCATCCGTGCCCAGTCCGCCCTGGACGGCCTCGAGGCCGACACGGACGAGCGCTTCGGTGTCGAGATCATCCGCAAGGCCATCGAAGAGCCCCTGCGGATCATCGCGACCAACGGGGCCTTCGACGCGTCGATCGCCATCGACCGCGTGCGCAACGGTGAGGGCAGCTTTGGCCTCAACGCCGCCACGGGCGACTACGAGGACCTGCTGGCTGCCGGCGTCATCGACCCGGCCAAGGTCACCCGCTCCGCGCTGCAGAACGCGGCCTCGGTGGCCGGTCTGCTCCTGACGACCGAGGCGATGATCGCCGAGGCGTCCGAGGAGACCGACGAGCACTGAGCTCGTCGCGCCCGTCTTGCGGGCAACCGGAATGCATTGGTCCCGGTCGGGTTCTCCCGGCCGGGGCCTTGCACTTGGCTCCCGTGAACAACACGTTTCGCGGGCCGCTGGCCCCCTCAGAACCCGCTGGTAGACTCCGCCGCCATGATTCCGTACTTCCGCCCCGACGCGCTGATGCTGATCCAGGGACCCGTCGACATCGGGCCGATCACGCTGCAGAACATCGCCATCCAGCCCTGGGGCGTGATGGTGGCCCTGGCCTTCTTCATCGCCAGTTGGGTCGGCCAGCAGCACGCGAAGAAGCGGGGCATCGACCCCAAGGTCTACGCGGACATCGTCGTCTGGATGGCCGGCGGCGCGCTCGTCTTTGGCCACCTCGGCCACGTGCTCTACGAGCCCGAGAGCTACCTCGCCGACCCCATCAAGCTGCTCCAGGTCTGGAACGGCCTGTCGTCCATGGGCGGCTTCTTCGGCTGCACGGTGCTCGCCATCATCTACTTCAGGCGGCAGGGCATCACCCCCTTCAAGGGCGGCGACATCCTGATGATCGCGCTCGCGATGGGCTACGTCTTCGGACGCCTCGGCTGCTTCATCGTGCACGACCACCCCGGCAAGACCGTGGACGAGGTCAGCCCCATCGTGGCCAGCACCCTGGGCTTCCTGGCCGTGCAGTACCCCGACCGGGAGCGCATCGAGCAGAAGGGCAGCAAGGAGCTCGAGAAGCACCCCAAGAACTGGACGAAGCTCCAGAAGCGGGGCGAGACCGCCGGCTGGACGGACGACCGCCTGGCCTACGAGGTCGGGCTGGAGTCCTGGCACATCCCGCGCAAGGCGGTGGGCAGCAAGCGCTTCGATCTCGGGCTCATGGACGCGCTGCTCGCCTTCACGGTCTTCCTGATCCTGAGCTTGCTGGCGCGCAAACCCCGACCCGAAGGCTTCCTGCTCGCGCTGACCCCGCTCATGTACATGCCCGTGCGGCTGTTCTGGGACACCCTGCGCAACGAGGACCTCAGCCAGCAGGACACGCGCTACGGGGGCTTCACGCCCGCTCAGTACGGCGCCGTCATCATGATCATCCTCGGCGTGGTGACCATGAGCTTCGCGCTCAAGAAGGCCAAGTGGCCGGCCGAGGGCACGAAGGAGTGGACGCCGCCAGCGGGTGACTAGGACGTTCCAGCTGGGGCCCTTCCGCCTGGAGGGGCCCGCCGTGCACGGCAGCACCAGCGAGGTGTGGCGCGGCGTGCACGAGGAGCTGGGGCGGGAGGTCGCGGTCAAGTTCCTCTCCGGGGGTGACCTGGACGGGCCGGACTTCGCCGCCGCCGTGCGGGACGAGGTGCGCGCCGTCGCCGCGCTGGACCACCCCGGCATCGTGCGTCTGTACGACCACGGGATCGCGCCGGAGGGCAGCCCGCGCCCCGGCGCGCCCTACCTGCTCATGGAGTGGGCCGACCAGGGCAGCATCGACGGCTGGGAGCCGGCGGACTGGACCGAGGCGCGAGACCTGGTCCGCAGCCTGCTCGGCGCGCTCGCCCACGCCCACGCCCGCCGCGTGCTGCACCTGGACCTCAAGCCAGCCAACGTGCTGCGCTGCGGCCCGGAGAATCGCCGCCCGGGCGTCAAGCTGGCCGACTTCGGCAACGCGAGCCGGCGCATCGAGGCCGGGGCGCCCGCCCGCGGCACCCCGAAGTACATGAGCCCCGAACAGGCCGCGTCGCGCCCCGGGGAATTCGGCCCCTGGAGCGATCTCTACGCCCTGGGCGGCCTCGTCTTTCGCCTCGTGACCGGCCAGCCGGCGGTGCCCGGCGACACGGTCCACCAGGTCACCTGGGCCCACCTCCAGGGCGATCGCAACCCCTGGACCCCGCGTCTCGCCGTGCCCGCGGGTCTGGAGCGCTGGGTGGCGGATCTGCTCCAGGTGGACTGGCGGCTGCGCCCGGTCTCGGCTGCGACTGCGCTGGAGTCGCTGGACGCGCTCGACGGGAGCGAGGCTCCGCGCGCCGAGCCGGGGCGGGGCTGGGACCGGCTGGCGGCGGGGCTGGGGCTCTTCGGCTTGCGGGTGACCCCCGTCGTGGGCCGCGCGGTGGAGCAAGCGGCGCTGCGGCGCTCCCTCCGGTCTGCGGTGCGGCGTGCGCGCGCCCGGGCCGTGCTGCTGGAGGGCCCCTCGGGGTGCGGCAAGTCGCGCCTCGCGCGCTGGCTCTGCGAAGAGGCCGAGGAGACGGGCGCGGGGCTCGCGCTGCGTGCCCGCTTCGGCGGCGGCGCGGGGGCCGGTCTGGCCGGCATGGTGCTCGACGGCATCGGCGCCGCCGGCCTGGATGGCGTCGAAGAGCACGCCGCGGCCCGCCTGGGCGAGGACGTGGCGACCGAGTTCCTGGCTGCCTTCGGGCGGGGATCCTCGGCCCCGGCGGCTCAGCGGTGGAGCGCCATCATGCGCTGCGTCGCGGCCCTGGGCCGGGGGCGTCCCGTCGTCGTCTGGCTCGACGACCTGCACGAGGGTGGCGAAGGCCTGGGCTTCGTCCGCTGGGCCCTGATGCAGGTGGAGCAGCCGCTGCTGATCGTCGGCACGGTGCAGCAGGAGGCGCTGGCCGCCGCGCCCGAGGAGGCCGCGGCCGTCGAGGCCCTGCGCGAGCAGCGCGGGGTGACCCCCATCCGCCTGGCGGCCCTGGACGTGATCGAGCTGCGGGAGATGGTCGAGCGCTCGCTCTGCCTGGAGGGCGAGGCCGCCGACCTGCTGGCCCAGCGCAGCGGCGGCAACCCGCTCTTCGCGGAGCAGGTGGCGGCAGCCTGGATCGACGGCGGCATGCTGGTGCCCGGCTCGGGCGGCTTCCGACTCCGGCCCGACGCCGATCCCCGCGTGCCCGTGGCCCTGTCCGAGGTCTGGGGGCGCCGCCTGGACGAGCTGCTCGGGCCCGGAGACCGGCCGGCCCTGGAGCTCGCGGCCTGCCTCGGCCACACCGTCGACTCCGCCCTGTGGCGCCGCGCCTGCGCCGGCCTGCCCGATGCCTCCGGCCAGCTCGAACAGCTCCTGGAGGCGGGCCTGGCGAAGGCGGGCTCGGCGGGCTGGTCCTTCGTGCACGGCATGCTGCGCGAGGCCCTGCTGGAGCGCGCGCTGCTCGGGGGTCGCCTGGCCCGACACCACGCAGCCATCGCCGACACGCTGCACGACCCCGATCCCGCGACCCTCGCCTGGCACCAGCTCGAGGCCGGGCGCTTCGAGCAGGCCCTGCCTCACTTCGACGCCGCCACCCGCGCCTGCCAGGACCGGGCCGACCACCGCGCCGTCGCTGCGCTGCTCGACGGCATCGACCGCGCCCTCGACGGCCTGGGCCTCGGCCCCGACGACCCCCGGAGGGCCCCAGCCCGCGTGCTCCGCGCCTCTGCCGTGCGGGCCCGTGCTCGCTTCGACGAGGCCCTCGTGCTCGCCGAGCAGGGCCTCGCGCTGGCCGTGCACGGCGGGGACGGCGCCACCCAGGCCGCGGCGCACCTCCAGCTGGGGCGCTGCTTCATCAACCTGGGGCGGCACGCGGAGGCCGAGGAGTCACTCCAGCAGGCGACCGCGCTGGCGGAGCTGGTCGAAGCGGACGAGGTCGGGGCGCAGGCGGAGCGCATGCTCGGCGTGGCGCTGCTCTTCCAGGGCCGCCTCGATGAGTCCAAGCCTCACCTCCAGCGCGGGCTGGCCGCCTGGGATGCCCTGGGCCGGCCCGGCCGCGCGGCCTGGTGCGCCATCAACCTGGGTCAGCTGGCCAAGCAGGCGGGCGACCTGGACACCGTGGAGCGCTGGCTCGACGAGGCCCGCGCGCGCTTCCTGGTCGCCGGCAGCCGCGTCGGCCTCGCCGAGTGCGACAACGGCCTGGGCGAGGTGCACCGCCAGCGCGGCGAGCTGCCCCAAGCCTCCGCGCGCTACACCGAGGCCCTCGCCTGGTACCGCGCCGCCGGCAGCTCCGACGTGCCCATCGCGGCCGCAAACCTGGGGCTGGTCGAGCTCGCCCGGGGCCGCTGGGAGCACGCCGAGCGGTCGCTGCGCGCGGCGCGCGAGACCCTGGAGGCGCAGCAGCGGCTGGAGATCGTCGGGATCCTCGACATCGCGCTGGCCGCCTGCGTCTCGGCGCGCGGACGCCCCGAGGCCTGGCGGGATCGCTTCGACGCGGGCCGCGACGCGCTGACCCGCACGGGCTTCGTCTACCTGGACGTCGCCTGGGCGGCCGAACGCGCAGCGGAGCACGCGCCGAGCGATCACGATCGGCGGGATGCGCT
>JAJDAI010001260.1 GCA_029261955.1 Deltaproteobacteria bacterium
CTCGCATACCCTGGAGCGCGTCGGCGAGACCGCCTACGGTGTGCAGACGGCGCCGGGCACCCTCGCCATCCGCTACGGCATGGGGGCCCTGATCCGCTTCCGGTGAGGACCATGAGAACGACGACCCTGTGGCTCTGCCTGCTGCTCGCAGCCTGCTCCCCGCGCAACCCCATCGAAGAGGGCGACGCGGGCGAGGTCAGCACCGATCCCTGCGCGGAGCTGGTCAACGACTGGCCCGGCTTCCCCGACAACTTCTCCGACTACACGGGTGACGAGGGTTCGGCGCCGGGCGACCTGGCCCCCAACTTCCGGGCCCTCGATCAACGCGAGAACGAGGCCTGCTTCAGCCAGCTGCTGGGCCACGCCATCATCCTGGACTTCGGAACGCGCTGGTGCGCGCCCTGCCAGGAGGCCGCCGCCGAGTCCATGGAGGTCCTCGAGCAGGCCCGCGAGATCGCCCCGACGATGATCGCGACCGTGATGTCCCAGAACCACCAGGGGCAGAACCCCTCGCTGCAGGACGCGGCGGAGTGGGCCGAGGAATTCGAGCTGGACTACCCGGTGTTCGTGGACGCCGGTCAGCAGATCTCCGCCCTGTACGAGACAGGGGGTCAGTTCCCGACCTTCCTGTTCATCGCGCCGACCGGGCAGATCATCGAGCGCCTGGACGTGAAGGCCGAGCCGAGCGACATCCTCGGCTTTGTGGGGCAGGTGGCCGAAGAATTCGGTTCCTTCCTCCGTCCTACCAACGAATAGACCTGCCGCGAAACGCCGCGGCCCCCGCCGAGACCCAACGCCCGGAGCGACCCCGATGCGCCTGCTGTCCCTGTTCCTCGCCGCCCTCCTCCTGCCCGCGAGCGCGATGGCCGGTGAGAACGTCACCGACCTCACCCTCAAGTCCATCGACGGAACGACCGTCAGCCTGTCCGACTACAAGGGCAAGGTCATCCTGGTGAACTTCTGGGCGACCTGGTGCGCGCCCTGCCTCAAGGAGATGCCGAAGCTCAACGAGCTGCAGGCGGAGCTCGGGGACAAGGGCCTGCAGATCATCAGCATCTCGGCCGACGACGCGAAGGACCAGGCGAAGGTCAAGGCCACCACGCGGCGCATGAAGTACACGCCCAAGGTCCTGCTCGACACCGAAGCGAAGGCCCTCGAGGTCTACAACCCCAACAAGGACATGCCCTTCACCTTCATCATCGGCCCCGACTGGACGATCGCCCACGAGAAGAAGGGCTTCACCGAGGGGGACGAGGAGAAGTTGAAGCACTGGGTAGAGGAACTGCTGCCCAAGGGCTGATACTCCGCGAATGCACCGACAGGCCCTGCTTTTTGCCGCCCTGACCCTGCTGGCGGCCGCCCCCGCTCACGCCGTGCAGCTCGGCCAGCCGCAGCCCGGCAGTGTGCTGCCCGGGGCCAACCTCAAGTTCTCCAACACCTTCTATTACAAGTGGAATCACTTCCTCGACGACAACGTCGACGACGACATCGATCCCTCTGCGGACTACCACGAGTTCGTGAACCGGCTGCGCGCGGACCTGGAGATCGGCAAGTTCTCCATCGGCACCCAGCTGGACCTCGTCGGCATCGGCCCGGGCTGTGAGGACCCGGCCTGGGCCGCGAAGTTCGAGGACGGCGAGTGCGAGCCCCCGCGCACCCTGCGCGGCAGCGGCGGCCTGGGCTGGGAGCCCGACGCCAGCCCGACCTTCCTGCCGCGCCTCGAGAAGGTGTGGCTGAAGTACCGCGGCAAGAACGTGCAGTTCGAGATCGGCGACTACTACGCCGCCTTCGGGCGCGGCGTGATCCTGTCCATGGTCAAGAAGCCCGAGATCGACCAGGACAGCAGCCTGCTCGGCGGCCGCTTCGACATCCAGACCAAGCGCTTCGACTTCACGGCCCTCGCGGGGATGACGAACCCCCAGGAGGTGTCGATGGAGCTGCGCAACACGTCCATCAACCGCACGCCGTTCTCGGTCATCGCCGGCGGCCAGATGAAGTTCCGCCCCGTGGACGGGTGGGAGATCGGCGTACACGGCGCCGGCTACGACCTGGAGGTCGAGGAGAAGAAGGGCGCGGTCGGCGGCTACCTGGAGGCGAACAACCTCGCGGCGGGCTACCTGGACCTCTTCATCGAGGGCAACGCGCTGATGTCCCGGCAGGTCCAGTACGGCGACGGCGGCGAGGTGCTCGGCAGCACCCTGGACCCCGGCTGGGCCTTCTACGGCGCCGCGACGGGCTACTTCGGCGCGGTGACCCTGACCCTGGAGGGCAAGAGCTACCGCAACGCCCGCATCCTCCAGCGCGCCGGCCCCGTGGTGCCCCTGCAGTACAACCTGCCGCCCACCCTGGAGCACGAGGCCTCGGTCACCGAAGCCATCAACAACACCATCCAGAGCCAGGACGTGCACGGCTGGAAGCTCCAGGCCGACATCTGGCTGCTCCCGACGGACACGACGCTCTTCGCGTCCTTCGCCAACTCCTTCGACGGCCAGCGGCACCCGGGCTTCAACGAAGAGCGGCAGATCATGATCCACCCGCAGGTGGGCATCGATCAGCCGATCCACCTGGCCGAGGGCAAGTCCCTGCACCTCGCCGGCGACGTCGGGTACCGCCACGACTTCCCCTGGCAGTTCGATGAAGGCCACGACGAGCACGTGCCCGACCAGTTCCTGTCCAACTTCGGGGTGCTGCACTTCCGGGCGGACATCGGCCTGACCATCGGCAAGCACGCCTTCGAGATCGTCAGCACCTACCGCCGCCAGCACTGGACGCTGGAGGAGGAGGTCTGCTTCGAGAGCCTGGGCGACGCGGGCTACTGCGACAGCGACGACGGCTGGGTGTCGGTGGAGAACGCGGTCTCCTACACCTTCATGGGCAAGTACACCGCGGCGCTGCACGTCGACTTCACCGACGACCCCCTGGTGCAGAACGCGACGACCAACGGCGCGCCCGGCAACCTGCACTACGACCAGGGCTTCAAGTCCTCGGCCTACATCGGCGGTGAGGTCATCCTCAAGCCGATCAGCAACCTGGAGATCGCGATCTTCGGGGGCAGCCAGAAGGCCGGCATCGTCTGCACCGGCGGCGCCTGCCGCACGGTCCCGGCCTTCACCGGGGTCAAGAGCAAGGTCACCGTCAACTTCTGAGCGCCGACCCTCGGTCCGCTCTTTCCGGTCCTACCCGGTGGACCGTTTGACAGGGCCCTTTCGGCCCCACAAAATCCAGCCGATTCCCGAGTCAGGTTCTGGCTGGGATGACATGAAACCAGCCCGAAGGATCCGCCTGCGATGACGCGCTCGACCCTCTCCGCGTTCGCCCTCTTCCTCCTCGTCCCGGGCCTCTCGTTCGCGAAGCAGCTCCCGGTCGCGGAGCTCTCCTCCAACTCCACGCTCACGCACAAGGAGACGGGGGTCGTCTACGAGGCGCCCAAGGCGCTCAACGACAACGTCGCGGACATGTGGATCGAGGGCGAAGGCAGCGCGGGACTCGGCAAGTACGTCGAGGCGAAGTTCGACGGCGAAGTCGAGGTCGCCGGCTTCCGCATCTGGGCCGGCTGCTTCATCGACGCCGAGTTCTGGGCCCGGCACAACCGCATCAAGTCCATCGAGCTCAAGTACCCCGACTTCACCTCGGAGCGGATCGAGCTGGAAGACAAGATGGAGGCGCAGTTCATCAAGCTCAAGGAGCCCAAGACCCTGAGCAAGGTGAAGATCTACCTGCGCGCCACCTACGACGGGAACACCTGGAACGACACGCCGATCACGAAGCTCGAGTTCTTCGACAAGGGCGGCATCGAAGCCCCGATCGAGGGCTTCACGGTCACCGGGTCCAGCGAGTACCCCGACGAGGACCACGCCTACGCGCCCGCCCTGGCCGGCGACGGCTGGCTCGACAGCCACTGGGTCGAGGGCGGCGAGACCGGCGAGGGCGAGTGGCTGATGGCCGACTTCGGCGGCAGCGAGACCGTCGCGAAGTTCGGCATCTCGGTCGGCTTCGACGCCACCGACTCCTTCTTCGCCGGCGCCAACCGGGCGGGCCGCGTGACGCTGACCTTCAGCGACGGCAGCAGCAAGGACCTCAAGCTCGAGGACAAGAAGGGCCTTCAGACCTTCGACCTGGGCGTCAGCACCAGCTCGGTGAAGGTGACCTTCCACGACATCATCAAGGGCAAGACCAACAACGACCTGTACGTCGGCGAGCTGCGCTTCTGGAAGTAGCTCCGCGGGCCTGCGGGTGAAGTGAAGGCGGCCTGCGAGGGTCGCCTTTCTTCGTTCTGGGGAGGTCGGCGGGGCCGGAGCCCTCGGCTACTCGGAGACGACCTCGACCGTGATCAAGCCGCTGACCGAGCGCCCGTCCCGGTCCAGCTGGAGCCGGTGCAGGGTCGTCGTGTAGGTGCGCTTGCTCGTCCCCAGGTCGTCCAGCACGACGAGGCTGTTGGAGGGGCGGAAGGCCGCCTCGACGTCGCCGGCCTTGCTCTTGACCTGGATGCGGGCGCCGCCGACGTCGTCCCAGCCGAGGAACTTCACCTGCACGCGGCCGCCCTCGTCGAAGTCCCACTGCTCGCTCGTGCCGTCGTCCAGGCGCAGCCAGCGGGCGTCGTTCGGCAGCACGCGCGAGACGGACTTCTCGATGTTCGCCTGGAACTCCTCGACGTAGAGCAGCCGCGCGTCGTGGCCGCGCAGGGCGGTCGACAGGCGCTTCTGCTCGCGCTCGAGGAAGTCGAGCCGCTCGTCGGTCTTGTTCTTGAGCTGCGCCTCGTCGGCGAGCAGCGGAATCGCGAGCACGCCGGTCAAGGCGAGGGCAAACATCGAGGGCCCGAGGGCCTTACGCCAGCTCATCGGGCTCCCTTCAGACGGGGATCGTCTGTTCGGTCGAGGGGGATGGGGGGCACCCCGAGGACCGGGTCGTTCAGGCGGCGCTCGACCGCCTCGATCAGGCGATCCACGTCCGCGTGCCGGCCCGCGCCGGAGTGCACCGCCGCCGTGGTGACGACGAGGTGGGGGCCGCGGCCGGTGCCGTCGGCGTACCAGCGCGCCTCGCCCAGGTACTTGCCGCGGGAACCGGCCTGCCCGAGCTGAGCCCGCCCGACCCGCACGCCCTCGGTGGTCAGCTCGCGGCTGTGCGAACCGAGCACCAGGTCGGCCTTGCTGGCCCGCGCCAGCGCCTTGTCCTGGTCCTGACCGAGGTTGCTGAGGACGACCACCAGCTGCGCTCCCTGCTCCCGCAGCGCCGCTACCTGGGCCCGCGCCGCCTTCTTCGGGTCCGTCGCGCGGAACTCCCGGCCCGACGTCTCCCCGGGTAGGACCGAGGTCACGCCGATGACGAGGTCACCGCGGGTGATGAGCGCCGAGGCCTGGAAGATCGGCTTGTCCTCCAGCGTGACCAGGTTGGCCGACAGCACCGGGAAGGCCGCGCGCACGCTGAGCCGCTCCAGGTACTCCAGGCCCGCGCCCAGGTCCTTGCGGCCCACGCCCATGGCGTCCAGGTGGCCGACCGAGGCCGCGTCCGCCAGGAGGATGGCGCGCAGGCGGCGGGCAGCCTCTTCGGTCCCCGTCATGGCCATGTCGTGGCGGAAGAAGCGGTCGCCGGTGTCGAACCAGAAGACCGGCCCGTCGGCGCGCGCGGCGTCCACCAGCGCCGCGGCCTGGGAC
>JAJDAI010000127.1 GCA_029261955.1 Deltaproteobacteria bacterium
CGTCGGACGTCATGGCGGGCCTCCACCAGGACCGACCCGCGAGGCGCCGAGCGCGTTAAGCGAACCCGCTCAGACGGTGAAGTTCCAGGCCTTCTTGCACTCGACGCGGGGCCCCAGGTAGTTGCTCACGTAGTCCGCGTGCAGCGGATCGGTGGCGTAGGCCGGCAGGTCCTCGATCCGATCGAGCCGGATCACCAGGGCGATGTCCCAGCTGCGCTCCGAGGCGTCGTCCGCCGGCAGGCCCACGTGCACGTCGCGCACCTGCGGCACCCGGGGCAGCACGTCCATGCTGTGCGCGAGCACCGCGGCGCGGCCCGCTTCGTCAGACCACTCGGGCTTCAGCTTCAGCATCACAAAGCGCTCGATCATCGCGTCCTCCGTCTGGCGCGCGATTGTACGCAGGCGCCGTGCTTGCGCACCCGGGATCGCGAAGTCATCCTCCGGCCATGCCCGGCCCCATCCAGGAATCCATCGAGGCGGCGCTGCTGGAGACCTTCTCCCCGGCGGTGCTCCAGGTCATCAACGAGTCCCACATGCACTCCGTGCCCCCGGGCTCGGAGAGCCACTTCAAGGTGATCGTCGTGAGCGAGGCCTTCGCGGACCAGCGCATGGTGGGGCGCCACCGGGCGGTCAACTCGGCCCTGCGCGCCCAGCTCGACGCCGGCCTGCACGCCCTGTCCATCCAGGCCATGACCCCGGCCCAGTGGACCGAGCGCGGCGGGGTGGTGCCCGACTCGCCGCCCTGCGGGGGCGGCGACAAGCACGGCTGAATGCTCTAGGCGGCGCCGTCGCCGAGCTCGGACAGCCAGTCGGGGTTCCGCGCCAGCAGGCGCTCCGCCCCGTCGCTGTCCAGCGGCTTCGAGTAGTAGAAGCCCTGCGCGACGTGGCAGCCGATGGAGCGCAGCAGCGCCGCCTGCTCGGGGGCCTCGATCCCCTCCGCCGTCACCTCCAGGCCGAAGGTCCGGCTGAGATCGATGATGGTCTGGACCACCTTCGGGACCCGGTCGCCGGACATGCGAGAGACGAAGCTCCGGTCGATCTTGAGCGCGTCGACGTCGAAGGAGTGCAGGTACTGCAGCCCGGCGTAGCCGGTGCCGAAGTCGTCGATGCAGAGCTTCACGCCCAGGGCCCGGAGCTCGCGCAGAAGCTCGCGCACCTCCTCGTCGGGCGCGATGGCGACGGTCTCCGTCAGCTCCAGCTTCAGCAGCTCGGGCGGCAGGCCGGTCTCGTCGAGGATCCCCTGCACGCCCTCCACGATGCCCGGCTGGTTGATCTGGATGGGGCTGAGGTTCACCGCCATCGTCAGCGACTCGTAGAGCGGGAAGAGGTCCAGCCAGCGCCGGGCCTGCCGGCTCGCCGTGCGCAGCACGAACCAACCGATCGAGTTGATCATCCCGGTCTCTTCCGCGATGGGGATGAAGCGGTCGGGCCCGATCATCCCGCGCTCGGGGTGCATCCAGCGGACCAGGGCCTCGAAGCCCAGGATCCGACCGGTCTCCAGCGAGACCAGCGGCTGGTAGTTCACCACGAAGTCGCCGCGCTCCACCGCGCCACGCAGGTCCGACTCCAGTTGCGCGTGCTCCAGGGCCTCGGCGTGCATGCCGGGGTGGAAGACGCTGTGGCAGGCCTTGCCCGAGGCCTTCGCGGCGTGCAGCGCGATGTCCGCGTCCCGCACGATGTCCTCGGGGCGGAAGTAGCCCACCGAGCTCAGGGCGATGCCGATGGAGGCCGAAGTCACCACGTCCGACGAGCCCGTGTGGAAGGCCGGCCGCAGGCCCGCGAGGATGCGGTCGGCCACGCCGCTGGCTTCCTCGGGGCCGTCGAGTTCGTCCACGAGGATGATGAACTCGTCGCCGCCGATGCGCGCCACGGTGTCCCCGGGCCGCACGCAGGCTTCGAGCCGGCGGGCGATCTGGACGAGCAGGTCGTCGCCCGCGGCGTGTCCGTATGCCTCGTTGACGACCTTGAACCGGTCCAGGTCGACGAAGAGCACAGCGAAGAGGACCTGGGAGCGCCGCTGGGCGCGGGCGATGGAGTGCGCGAGCCGGTTGAGGAAGAGCGGGCGGTTGGGCAGGCCCGTGAGCACGTCGTGGAAGGCGTCGTGCAGCAGCTGATCCTCGTACTGCTTGCGTTCGGTCACGTCGGTGACCGAGCCGGCGACGAGCAGCGCCCTCCCCTGGATGTCCCGGGTCGCGAGCCCGCGGGCCTCCACCCACAGCACGGTGCCGTCCGGCTTGATCAACCGGTGGCTGTTGCGGAACACGCCCGAGCGGCCCGCGACGTGCTCCGCCAGCTCGCTGCGCACGCGGTCCACGTCGGTGGCGTGCACGTGGCCGAGCCAGGCCTCCAGGGTCGGCGCGAGCGGCTCCCGGAGCTCCAGCAGGTCCTCCCAGCGCGGGGAGTAGCGGGCGATGCCCTCTTCGACGTTCCACTCCCAGAGGCCGTCGTTGGCCCCGCGGGACAGCAGGTCCAGACGCTGGATCGATCGACGCAGCCCCTGGTCGGCCGCGCCGCGCTGCTCCAGGGCGTCCCGCAGCACCGCCCCGAGCAGCAGGCCGCCGCCCAGCGCCGAGCCCAGGCCCACCGCCGCCAGACCGAGGGCCGGGGTCGAGTAGGCGGGGTTCAGGGACGCGGCGGCCACGAGGACCACGAAGTTCACCAGCGCCAGCACGACGGCCGGCGGCTGCTTGAGGAAGCCCGCCGCCGCGCCGGGCCCGCAGGCGCTCAGCAGCAGCGCCGCAGTGACCACCTGGGGGTCGGTCTCCAGGCCAGCCGGGGTCGCGCAGCCCGCGGTGATGCCCACCGCCATGACGACCGTGGCCGCCCGGCTGTAGCTGGCCCGCGCCATCGCCCAGGCCACGAGCACCGCGCCGACGGAGGCCAGCTCGCCCACCACGACGGTGAAGTCCAGGTCCTCGTGCCGGATGGCGAGGTAGGACAGGCACGCGACCGCGAACAGCGGCACCACGCCCGCGAGCATGGACGCAGCAGCCTCCTGAAAGGCAGCCTCAGCGGCAGAGCGGACCGGCCTCGCCTGGCCAGCCTCATCGGCACCGCGCCCCGTCATGGCGCTGCCCTCCTTCGCCGACGACCGCCCCGGGGGGCTTCCCAAAAAGTCGCGGCGATTTGCCATCTTCCCACAGGGAGATCGACGGGGCCACGCCGTGTCGCGGGTCCGTTCGGGGCTAGAGGGGCGCGAGCTTGAAGATCCGGCCATCCCAGCCGGCCACGTACAGCTCTCCGTCCGGCCCCTGGCCGAAGGTGGTGATCCACCAGTTGAACTCGCCCAGCGCGGAGACCACCGGCTCCCCGGAGGCCCCGGCCTCGGGCAGCTTCATCGCCCAGATCCGGCCGTTGGTGTTGTCGCCGAAGACGTACTGCCCCGCGAGCGCCGGCACGGTCGAGCCGCCGTAGACGTAGCCGCCGATGATCGATCCCCCGTCAGCGCGGCCGTTGGCGTAGAGCGGGTCCTTCAGGGACGGGTCGTCGCACCCGACCTTCAGGCGCCGCTCCCGAGCGGGGGCGAAGCACTCGCGGCCCTCCTTGACGCTCCATCCGTAGTTGCCGCCGGCCTGAACGAGGTTGATCTCCTCGAAGGCGTCCTGGCCGACGTCCGCGACGACCAGCGCGCCCGCGGGCGAGAAGGAGAAGCGCCAGGGGTTGCGCAGACCGTAGGCCCACACCTCCTTCATGTGCTTCGTGCCGTCGGCGAAGGGGTTGTCGGCGGGGATGGCGTAGGCGCGACCCGGCTCGCGCGTGTCGATGTCGATGCGCAGGATGCTGCCCATGAAGGTCGTCGTGTCCTGGGAGGTCTCGTCGGGGTCCCGCTGGCCGCCACCGTCTCCCAGGCCCAGGTAGAGGAAGCCGTCGGGCCCGAACTGCAGCTGGCCGCCGTGGTGCCCCTTGTCGGGCTGGAGCACGCCCAGGACCTCCTCGCCCTGCCCGGCCTTCGGGCCGGCGTCCCCCTCCTCCACCACCCAGCGCGTGATCACGCTGCGCGTGGGCTTGTGTCGCGGATCGGTGTGGGAGGTGAAGAGCGTCTTCGTCTCGGCGAACTCGGGGTGGAAGACGAAGCTGAGCAAGCCCTCCTCGATGTAGCTGCCCACGGGCCCCAGCTGGTCGAGCTCCAGGATCGCGCCGTCCGCGCCGGTCTCCAGGTTCACCCAGCGCAGCAGACCCCTCTTCTCGGCGATGACCATCAGCTCGTCGCGGCCGGGGTAGAAGCGCAGCTCGGTGACCGTCTGGCCGCCGACGGCCTTGCCGCCCGCCTTCACGCGCTCCAGGCCGGCCGGCACGTAGGTGCGGGCCTTGTCGGTCCCCCGGACGCGCCCCTTCTTGGGTGCGGCGAGCGCCGGCGCGGCCATCAGAAGACAACAGACAAGGCAGATCCAGCGAAGCGTCATGCATTCCTCCAGGGTTCCGCATGCCGCGGACGGGTCCCTCTGCGAGTATAGGCCGGGAAGTCCAAGCCCCCCTCGGGGGTCTAGTGGTTCGTCACAGGGGTTCCGGTGAGTCGAGCGCGGAGGACAGGGCGCCGCGGGCAAGCCGCGAGGAGCGGAGCGGGGCTGCCCCCCGCGACCGACGAGCGTCGAAGTCCAGCGGTGTCCTGGACAAGCGATCGGCCATCGAAACCCCTGTGACGGACCACCAGTGCAATGGACCGGACGCGCCCCCCGTAGGAGTTCACGTGCGCCGCCTCCTCGTCTTGTTCACCGTCCTCTCCTGGGTCCTGTCCTGGCTGCTCGCCCCTGCGCCCGAGCCGCGACGCGGCGAAGCGGGCGAGGTGG
>JAJDAI010001261.1 GCA_029261955.1 Deltaproteobacteria bacterium
GGGCCTGCTGTGGGACGACCACGATCTGGACGGAGTCCGTCGCCGCGGCCCCGGCACCGTCCACCGCCGTCAGCGTGATCGTGTGCTGGCCGGCGCCCAGCCCAGCGACCACGTGCTCGGTGCGGCCGACCTCGTCGGGCGCGCCCTCGAAGAGCGGGCCATCCTCCGAGGAGGCCCAGGACACCAGCAGCTCCTCGGGCGGCGTGGCCCGGTCGGCCACCAGCCCATCGAGCGTGAGTTCGTGGCCCTCACGCAGCTCGAAGCCCTGCACCGGGGACAGGATCACGGGCTCCGGCGGGGTGTTCACGGAGTCGATCGACGCGTCGGAGCAGCCAGCCACCACCAGCACGAGCACCGGGAGCCACCCGGGGACCGTCCTCTTCCGCTGGCACATGCGACTCACCCCGGATCGCGGCTGCGAGAACCGGGCCAGCCGTGCAAGCTGGCGATCCTGCGAGGAGGAGACGATGGCGTTTCTCGTCGTGAACGGAGCGATGCTCCAGTGCTCGTTCGGCGCGGCCCCCAGCACGATGGTGGTGCCGCCGAAGGAGCCTGTGATGGCCGACACGCCGGCCGCCACGATCATGGACAACATCCCGGTGGCGAACATCCCGCCCTTCGGCGTGTGCAACAGCCCCTCGAACCCCGCCGTGGCCGCCGCGACCGCCGCCGCCTGGGGCGTGCTCACGCCGCAGCCCTGCGTGCCGGTCACCGCCGCGCCCTGGGTGCCGGGCTCGACCTGCGTGATCATCGGGACCTTCCCAGCCTTGAACGACTCCTCCACCTGCATGTGCAGCTGGGGAGGGGTCATCAAGGTCAACTTCGCCGGCCAGACCGCCGTGGAGATCGACTGATGGACCGCCTGCTCTACCTGGCGAAGGTCGTCGAGACCGCCGACGAGGACCGCTCCCTGGCCCGCTTCACCGTCGAGCTGCTCGGCTTCCCCGACAAGCCCGTGGTGCGCAAGGTCCGGATGTTGAGCCCGGCGGCCAGCGCGGACGCGGGCATGGTCTGGCTGCCGAACCCCGGGGACGAGGTCGTGGTCGCCCAGATGGGCGGGCCGGGCCAGTGGGTGTCGCTCGGCTGCGTCTACAACGGCAGCAACGCGCCCCCCTACTCCAACGACGACGGCGACAACGTCGAGCGCGTGATGCTCACGCCGGGCGGGAGCGAGCTGCGCTTCGACGACACGGCGGGCAAGGAGTCGATCCGCCTGGCGACGAAGGGCGGCAGCGAGCTGCTCATCAGCGAAGAGGGCGGCTCGGAGCTCATCTCGATCACCTCCACGAAGGACGTCACCATCGACGCCGGCGGCACCGGCGTGCTGACGGTCAACGCCGGCACCGACTGCACGGTCAAGGCCGGCGGCGGCGTGACCGTCGAGGCGACCGGCCAGCTGGAGGTCAAGGCCACAGCCGGCCTCACCCTGAAGAGCGACGCGACCCTCGACATCGAGGGCCTGACCGTGACCGTGAAGGCCGACACGGCGCTGAACCTCGAAGGCGCGGTGGTCACGGTGAAGGGCAACATGATCAAGCTGGGCCGATGACGAAGCGCCTCAAGGCCAGCTGGGCCTTCGCAGGGCGGCGGCGGGAGCTCGCCCGCTGGAAGCGCGGCTGGTCGGGCGGCCCGCGCCTTGTGGCAGGCGCCACCTTGAAGGCCCCGGGCAAGCCGGAGGTCCACCCGATGGCCCGGCGCGGCCCCGGCGACCTCGGCCCCGCACGCCACGTGCTCGCGCAGGTGCCCGCCATGTCGGTCCTGCTCGACCCCCCGCTCGACGTCTCTCCGGGCCGACGCCCCCCCGCCCCCCAGACCCCGGAGCCGGGCGAGCAGCCTCCCCCCGGGATGATGCTCGACCCCTTCGCTGGCGCCGGGCTGCCGACCGCGCCCCTCGACGCGGCACGCCTGAAGAAGCGCTAATAGCCCCGAAAACGCTGGCTGATGGCCGCGTGAGCCGCCGCCGGCACACGGCCAGCTCACGGACGCCGTCGTGCAGGAGTGCACAGGTGAAACAGCCACGGCGTGCAGGTTTGCTCGATCGCCCCCCTGCGATCCCGAGCGATGCGAGGCCCCACGCGATTTCCCGTGAGCGGGCATGGCCTGTGCAGCGGCTGCGGGGGTCGGCCGCCACCGAAAGACGCCGACATCGAGAGGTTCAGAAACTTGCAGGCCCCGCTCGCTCGGGCGGGTCGCCGCTTCGGGGAGGCACTCGTGAATTACGAGACACCTGGCGTCTACGTTGAAGAGATTTCCGGAGGCCCGCGGCCGATCGCTGCGTCACCGACAACCGACACCGCGTTCGTGTCGGTCCTGTCCCTGCCGGCGGGATTCCATGTGGGGGGGGGCAACGGGAGCTACCGCAGCCTCATCCCAGCCGTCTCCAGCGCCGACGCCCAGGCGTCCTGGGCGCGTGAGCTCGCCTTCCGCTCCGTGGTGCCCGCCCTCGGGGCCCCACCGACGCTGCTGATGAACGGCAAGTCGGTCAGCGCCGCGGACCTGGCGACCGCGCTCGGTGCCGTGGACAAGAAGAAGAAGGAGGCCTTCCAAGTCGGTGGGGAGTCCTTCACCGATGCCAAGAAGGCCGCCGCTGAAGCCGTGAAGACCTCGGGCAGCATCCGCATCGACAAGGTGGACGGCGAGGGCGCCACGGCAGCCTCGTTCACGGTCGACGTGACGCGCGCGGAGGACATCCCCCCGTCCCTGGGCGAGCTCGTCACCGAGACGCTCGGCGCGGGCTGGACCGCCGCCGGCACGGCCGCCACCGACCAGGTGCGCGTGCTCGTGGCCAACGGCGAGCGCTCCTTCGGCGTCGAGTTGCCCCAGTCCAGGGTGGTCAACAGCGGCGACGAGCGCGGCTGGCTG
>JAJDAI010001262.1 GCA_029261955.1 Deltaproteobacteria bacterium
CAGCCAGCCGCCGTGGAAGAGCGAGGGGAGCGGCTCGCTGCCGTCGGCGTTGAAGGTGCGCAGGACGTGGCCCGTGCCGAAGAGGACCTCGTTGGTGCCGTCGCCGTCGACGTCGCCCAGGGTCGGTGAGCCGAAGAAGGAGATGTCCTCGACCTGCCGCGGGAAGCCCTGAAGCGGCTCGCTGCGGCCTTCGGCGTCGACCGCGCCGTCGTAGCCGAGCAGCAGGTGGTCGTGGTCCAGCTTCACGAAGCGGGCGAGGATGGCGCCGCCGTAGCCGATGCCGGTGCCGCCGGCGAACAGGTCGGGCACGCCGTCGCCGGTCAGGTCGCCAAAGGCGCTGTTGCCGACCATGAAGAGCGCGGCCTGCTCGTTGCTGTTGGACTGCGGGCCGAAGTGCCCGTTGATCGCGTAGAAGTCGGCGTACTGCGTGCCATCGTGGTGGTAGATGGCGCCCTGGTCGGCCGTGGCGTTGGCCGCGATCTCGAGGTCCCCGTCGCCGTCCACATCCGCCAGCGCGGGCGAGACCACCACCCCCTCGCCCACGTAGGGCAGCGCGCCCGCGAAGCCCGCGAAGAGGGCCAGGGGCCAGCCGGGGTGCACGGAGCCGTCGACCTCCAGCGCGTAGAGCAGGCCGTAGCCTCCGAACTCCGAGCCGGCGGTCTGGGACGTGCCGAGCACGATGTCGAGGTCGCCGTCGTTGTCGATGTCGCCCACGGCCGGGCTGCTCAGGATGCGGTTGACCCGCTCGGCGAATTCGTCGACCTGCACGAAGACGGGGTAGCCGGCCAGCGCGGAGCCGTCGGCGTGCCAGGCGTAGAGGTGCTGGTCCATGCCGGGCTGGAGGATCTCCAGGGACCCGTCGCCGTCGAGGTCCACCAGGGTCGGGGCCGCGAAGAAGCCGCAGTCGGTGCGGCTCAGCTCGGCGCGGTCCGCCGGGTCGCAGAGCGCGGGGTCGATGCCGACCGGGAAGCCCGGGCGCAGGCTGCCGTCGGCGCGCCAGGCGTAGAGCTCGCCGTTGAGGGTCGAGGCGACCACGTCCGGCGGGCCGGAGCCATCGAGGGCGGCAACCGCGACGCTGGCCCCGCTGTTCTGGCGGGACGGGGCGAGCAGGTCGCTGGCCGCGAGGTGGTTGCCCGGGTTCGTGGGATCCGCGCTCGGGGTGGGGTTCGTGTGCTGGGGCCAGCCGGGCAGGTGGCGGCCGCGGCCGTCGAGCACGTGCACAGCGCCGCCGGCGTCGGCCACGGCGATCTCGAAGACCGCGTCGCCGTCGAAGTCCTCGAGCACGGCCGAGGACTCGAAGGAGCCGTCGAACTGCTTCGGGAAGCCCGGCAGCATGCGCTCGTCCTCGCGCACGAAGACGTGGCGGCGGTGCGCGGCGTGGTTGCCGGCGTCGTCGTCCACGAGCAGGCGCAGGCTGATCCCGTAGCCGTCGAGCTTGGTCAGGCGGCCGGTGACACCGTCGTTGCGGCCCAGGGGCAGGGCATCGAAGGAGGGGCGGCCGGCGAGGGGGTCGGCGCCAGACTCGCCGTCGCAGCCTTCGGCCTTCGAGCGCGCGATGGGGAAGCGGCCCAGGACCCCGCTCGCCTCGGAGTCGCCCTCGGCGAAGGTGGTCCACTCGGCCGGGTCGGCGCCTGCGCCCCACTGCAGCGTCCAGCTGAGGCCGGTGGCCCGGGGCGCAGCGACGGTGCCCTGCACCTCGAGGAAGTCGGCGCCGCCGTGCTCGACCCCGCTTCGGTCGGTCCAGCGGCGCGGGATGACCTCGAACCAGCCGGGCGAGTCGATGACGGCGATCGGCGGGATCGTGCCCGCAGCGATGCGCTCCGACGCGGTCTCGACGTGGAGCTTGCCGTAGCCGTGGTGGCTGTCCCAGCCGGGGCGCGAGGGGTAGATGTTGGAGTTCGGCTCCAGGGACTCGGGCACGTCGATGTCGACGGCCGTCTGGAGCAGCAGCTGGTAGAGCTCAGCCGCGGACAGCGGCGTGTCGAGCAGCTCGGTGGACTGCGCGGCCAGCAGGCCCGCGGCGCCGGTGATGTAGGACACCGCGCCCGTCGCGCAGGAGTTGCGGGTGATGGCCCCCAGCTCGATGCGCGGCCCGAAGTTGTCGCAGTTCACGAAGCGCTGGAAGGACTGGGCGAGCTCCCACTCGCGGTTGTCCGAGCCCAGGGCGTAGGCGTTGAGCACGTGGTTGTTGGCGGCGGGGCCGTTGCGGTGAAAGGAGTTCTCGTCGCCGATGGCCATGACCAGGAGCAGGTCCTCGTCCCAGGCATGCTGCATGACCTCGCGCAGCGAGGGTGGGTTGCCCATGACGCCCAGGGCCATGCCCATCACCGACGCCTCGTGGGCCAGGGCGAACTGGATGGCGTCGGTCACGATGGCGCCCGTCGTGATGAAGGAGTCGCCGACGCGGATCGGCAAGAGCGAGCAGCTGGGGCAGACGCCGATGCGGCCGCCGTCCTCGCCCTCGGCGACGGCGTTGTTCATCACGCCGGTGCCGTGGTCGCCGTAGTTCTCCTCGTTCGTGGCGTAGGGGTCGTTGTCGCCCTCGAAGAAGTCCCAGCCCGCGATGTCGTCGATGTAGCCGTTGCCGTCGTCGTCGACGCCGTCGGAGAACACCGCGATGAGGTCGCCGGGATCGAGTCGGTCGTCCGCGCGGTTCTGGCCGGCGTCGGGGCTCAGCCGCGGGTCCTCGGCGTAGTCGGCCAGGTTGATGGCGCCGTTGCCGTCGCGGTCGTAGGCGGTGACAGTCCCATCCGCCAGCTGCGGCGGGGGCAGCTCGGCCGCGTTGAGCCGGACCTTGTTGTAGAGCTGCCCCTCGCGCCAGAGGATGCCGGAGTCCGCCACCGCCACGAGGGTGTCCCAGGTCCCGGTGCCCTGCCGCCAGGCGCCGAGTACGGCGTTGCCGATGCCGGTCTCGACCTCCTCGGGCCGCACGCGGTCCATCATGGCCTCGGGCGTGTGTCCCCACAGCGTCCAGTTGCCGGCGGACTCGGCCGGGCAGTCGGCGAGGGTGCCGTCGAGCTCGCAGAGCGGGTAGGCGGGGAGGGGGACCTCGGCGGAGGCCGGGGCAGCGAGGAGAAGCAGGAGAAGGAAGCGCATGGGCGGGGGAACTCTAGTTCAGCGGCTGACCGGGCCGCCGGGCGATCGCACAATGCGCGCGCGACCATGATTCCCCGCATCCCCAAGAACGGCCCCGCCCTCGCGGCCACCTTTGTCCTGCTGAGCCTGCTGGTTCAGGGCTACCGCTTCGGCGTGGCGGACCACGGGATCCACCTGCCCTACGTGGCGATGGGGAGCGGGGGCTGGGACGGGGACCTGCT
>JAJDAI010001263.1 GCA_029261955.1 Deltaproteobacteria bacterium
GAATGCCGGGATCAAAACCCGGTGCCTTGCCAGACTTGGCGACGCCCCAGCAGGCCGCAGGATGACAGCCGACTCGGGCCTGGGCAAGGGGGCCCGAAGCCGCCGACAGACATCGCGGCGCGGGACGGGACAGCGGGCTGGCACGGGGCTATACACCCTGCCATGTGCGGATTCATCGGCATGATCGACGACGCGCCCGTAGCGGCGCGCATCTCCACTGGATTGCAGGCGATCCAGCACCGGGGCCAGGACTCCGGAGGCATCTTCACCTTCGACGGCCAGCGCTTCCCGGGACACCGGGGCCTGGGGCTGATCCGCGACGTCTTCGACGAGCCGCTCATCCGGGGGCTGCCGGGGAACGCCGGCGTCGGCCACGTGCGCTACCCCACCATCGGCAAGGGCGTGCTCGCGGACGCGCAGCCCTTCTTCGAGCGCCGCCCCGGCGTCCTGATGGCCCACAACGGCAACCTCACGAACTACGACCGGCTGCGCGAGCACCTGCGGGAGCGCAGCGTGCATCTGCTGTCCAACTGCGACGTGGAGCCCCTGCTCTGCACCTTCGCGGACGAGCTGATGGCCCGCCGGCGCCGCCACCACACCGCGGCGGACGTGGTGCAGGCGCTGCGCTCGACCTTCGCCGCCGTGGAGGGCGCCTTCTCGGCCGTCATGGTGCTCGAGGTGGACGGCGAGCCCACGCTGGTGGCCTTCCGCGATCCGCGCGGCATCCGGCCGGCCGTCTACGGTCGCCGCGGCGCGGGTTGGATGGTCGCGAGCGAGTCCGTCGCCCTGGACACCGCCGGCTACGAGCTCATCGGCGATCTCGAGGCCGGACGGGCCATGTTCCTGCGCCCGGGCCGCGAGCCCGAGGTCTTCGACGTGGAGATCCGGCAGAAGGCGCCTTGCGTCTTCGAGTCCATCTACTTCAGCCGCCCCGACTCGGTGGAGGGTGGCGAGACGGTCTACGAGCGCCGCCTGGAGCTCGGGCGGCGTCTGGCCCGCCGGTGGAAGGCCAAGGGCCTGGACGCCGACCGGGTCATCCCCGTGCCGGACACCTCCCGGCCGGCCGCCATCGCCTTCGCAGAAGAGATGGGCCTCCCCTGCCGTGAGGGCTTCATCAAGAATCGCTACTCCGGGCGCACCTTCATCATGGGCACCCAGGAGGGCCGCACGGCGGCGCTTCGCCTCAAGCTCAACCTCATCAAGGCGGAGTTCAAGGGCCAGAACGTCGTGATCATCGACGACTCCATCGTGCGCGGCACGACCGTGAAGCGCCTGCTGGAGCTCGTCTGGGCCCAGGAGCCCGCGGCGGTTCACTTCGCGATCCACGCGCCGCCCGTGCTCCACCCCTGCTTCTACGGCATCGACATGTCGACGCACGACGAGCTGGCGGCCCGGCGCTACCTGTCGGAAGGCGACGGCGACGGGGCCCTGGACATCGACGCGCAGGAAGAGCTGGAGGCCCGCTGGGCGGCCGACCTCGGCGTGACCTCGCTGACCTTCCTGGGGGTCGAGGACCTGGAGGGGCCCTTCCCGACGGAGCGCTGCTCGGCCTGCTTCGACGGCATCTACCCGCTGCCGATCCCCGACGCGCAGCGCGAGACCATCGTCCAGGACCGCACGAACGGTCGCCTGCGCCCGGTCTCCGTCTGAGCCTCAGGCGCCCCGCCGGGCCGCGAGCGAGCCGCGGCGCAGGTGCCGCACGGCGCCCTCCAGCCCGTCCACCGTCAGGCCGAACATCGGGATCTCCCGCTTGATGGCGGTGATCGTCTCGTGCGTCCAGTAGCGCTCGGGCTCCGGGTTCAGCCAGACGATGTCCTTGAAGTGCTCGCGGAAGGCGCGGATCCACTCGAGGCCGGAGCGCGAGTTGCGGTCCCACAGGGAGAGCGCGCCGCCCACCGCGGTCAGCTCCCAGGGCGCCATGCAGGCGTCTCCCACGAAGACGACCTTGGCGTGCGCGGGGTGCTTCGTGAAGACCTCGGCCGTCTGCACGGCCTCCAGGCGCTCGATGCTCGAGTAGACGCGGTTGTAGGGGCAGTTGTGGAAGAAGTAGTGGTCGAAGGACTTCCAGTGCCCGATCTCGCTGGCAGCTGAGAACAGCCTGTCCACCAGCCGCGCGTAGGGGGCCATGGAGCCGCCCGAGTCCATGAGCAGGACCAGCCGGACGGTGTTCTTGCGCTCCTTCTCGAAGACCAGCTCGATCTCGCCGCCGTCCTTGCAGGTGCGGTCGATGGTGGGCTGGAGCGCGAGCTCCTCTCGCCCCTCCTTGCCGAGGTGGCGCAGCGCGCGCAGGGCGACCTTGAACTGGCGCACGTCGATGGTCACGTCGGTGCGGAAGTCGCGGTAGCGGCGCTCGCCTGCGACCTGCACCGCTGAGCGCCCGCCGCCTGAGCCGCCGACCCGGATGCCCTGGGGGTTGCGACCGCTGTTGCCCCAGGGGCTCGTGCCGCCGGTGCCGACCCAGCGGCTGCCGCCGTCGTGCCGCTCCTGCTGCTTCTCGAGCGTCTCCTTGAACTTCTGGAGCAGCTCTTCGAGCGACATGCCGGTCAGGGCCTGGAAGGCCTCCGGACTCAGCTGGTCCATGGGCACGGGGTTCTCCAGCCACTGCTGGAGCGCCTCCTTCAGCTCGATCCAGTCCTGCCCGCCGAAGCACTCGACGAAGGCGACGTCGTAGGAGTCGTAGTGGGCCTCGGTGTGCACGCAGATGGCGCGCGCGAGGCCGTAGAGCGAGTCCGTGCTGTCCACCAGCCCCTTGCCCAGCGCGTCGTGCAGCGCGAGCCACTCCTGGGCGCCCACGGGCACCCCGTTTCGGCGGAGCGAGTAGAGGAAGTGGACGAACACCTCAGCTCCAGCTGATTCGCTGCTTCGCGGTGTCCAGGTCCTTCTCCTGCTTGAGCAGGGTGCCCAGGAAGGGCACGGCGGCGGCGACCTTCTCGGCCGGCACACCGCCGCTCACGAGCACGAAGAGCCAGTCGATGAGCTCGCTCGTCGAGGGCTTCTTGCGCAGGCCTGCGATGCGGCGCACCTCGTAGAAGCGCAGGATCGCCGCCTCGAGCAGGCCCTCGGTCACGTCCGGGTAGTGCACGCGGACGATGCGCTCCATGAGCTCGCGCTCGGGGAAGGTGATGTAGTGAAAGACGCAGCGGCGCAGGAAGGCGTCGGGCAGCTCCTTCTCGGCGTTGCTGGAGATGATCACGATCGGGCGGTGGACCGCGCTCACCGTCTCGTCCAGCTCCGGGATGTGGAAGGACATCGCGTCGAGCTCGTGGAGCAGGTCGTTGGGGAACTCGAGGTCCGCCTTGTCCACCTCGTCGATGAGCAGCACCACCCGCTCCTCGGAGCGGAAGGCGCGGCCGAGCACGCCCATCTTGATGTAGTGCCGGATCGAGCCCACGTCGCCGCCGCCGAAGCGGCTGTCGTTGAGCCGCTGCACGACGTCGTAGTGGTAGAGGCCGTCCTGCGCCTTGGTCGTGGACTTCACCTGCCAGGTCAGCAGGGGCATGCCCAGGGCTTCGGCGATGGCGCGAGCCAGCAGGGTCTTGCCGGTGCCGGGCTCCCCCTTGACCAGCAGCGGGCGCTGCAGGGCGATCGCGGCGTTGACGTCCCGGGTCAGGGAGTCGTTGGCGATGTAGGAGGCGGTACCGGAGAACGCGTCGAAGGGGAGCTCAGACATGGCCCGAAGGGTAACGCTGGATGGCCCGGGCGCAAGGGCCTCGGTCGCTACTCGGGGAAGCCGTCGTCGACCCAGTTCTGCAGGGTCGTGAACTGGTCCTCGGTGATGCAGCCATCGTCACCGGGGGGGCAGGCGGCGCCCAGGGGCATCTCACCGCGCTCGATGCGGCCCGCGTAGCACTCGGCGCGGGTGCTGCCCTCGCACTCCGGCGCGTCCGCCACGACCGTCGCTTCGTCGTAGCTGTTCAGCCACGCGATGCCTCCACTGGCGCTGGCGGTGCCCTCGTGGCAACCGCTGCAGTAGTCCTGCAGGATCGGCTGGACGTGCTCTGTCCAGGTGGGGTCCTCGATGACGTCCGTCGGCCCGGTCTCTCCGTCGTCGACGGGGCAGCCGGCCAGCATCAGGCCAAACAGGGCGAACAAGGCAACGAGACATCGGGGCATCGAGATCCTCCTGGTGGAGCGAGGGACGATAGCGCGGCGCTGCCATGAGATCGCTCATGCTCTGCGCGATTGCCTGCGAAGGGCCGGATCAGTCCCCGCTGATGCCCCAGAGGGTCGCGGCCCAGCGCCCGCGGTGGTCGAGAACCGTTTCGACAGGGCTCACCTGCAAACCCGCCAGCCGGGCGGCCTCGCGCAGCGCCGCCTCGTCGACCCAGGAGTTGCCTCCCCCCGCCAGCGGCGAAGACCCCGGCCCCCAGGCGAGCAGCAGGTGCCCCCCCTCGTGCGCGCGGAGCACCGCTGCCAGCCACGCCGGTCGGCGGCGCAGCAGGCACTGCTCACCCCCGAGGGCCCGCGCGTAGAGGAAGGGGCGCACGCGGCCGCGGCTCGAGGCCTCCAGCAGCGACATCAGCTCGTACTCCAGCACCGCTGGAGCCAGCGCGCCGCGCTCCTCGAGCATCGCGGCCGTCCGCTCGAGCACATCGCGGTCCAGCAGCCGGCCCGCCCGCTCGCGCAGGTTCGGATCCAGGCTGGCCAGATCGGCACCCCGGCTCACGCCGGCCACGATCGCCAGAGCCGCCACCGCCCAGAGCCACCGCCCCCGGGCGAGCGGACCGAGCCCGGCGCCCAGGCCGAGGGCCAGCAGCGGCAGCCACAGCGCGAGGTGGTGCGCGTCCGGGTGCAGGGCGCGGATCCCCAGGGGACTCGCGACGGCCAGCACCACCGCCCAGCCGGCCAGCCCGCCCGAGCGCAGGGCCAGGCCGCCGCCGGCCAGGGCCCCGAGCAACAGGAGGATCAAGGCCCCCTGCCCTGCCCACGAGAGCGGCGAGGCCTGCCAGGCCGGCTGGGCCTCCGACGGGCTCGGATCGTTGTCTGCGCTGGCCCGAAGGGTCCAGATGCGTGTCCACCAGGCCACCGGCTGCAGGAGGGCTTCGCTGGGCTTCAGGCCCTTCTTGTCCTTGTCCGGGGCCGGCAGGTCCCGCCCCTGGAAGCGCCGCAAGACCTCCTTCACCCGGCCACTGGCGGTCTCCTGGCGGCCCTGGCTCACCCCCGCTTCGGGGCGGCTGGCCCAGTAGGCGAGGCTCGGGGCCCCTCCGAGGGTCGCCGCCACGAGCGCCAGCACCAGCCCCCGGGCCAGCTCGCGGCGCCCCCAGCGCAGCAGCCAGGGCAGCGAGACGAGCCACAGCACGAGGCCCACCGAGGCGAAGCTCGGCTTGACGTGGCAGCCCAGGCCCACCGCGAAGCCCGCTGTGGCCAGCCAGCGAAGGGAGCGGCCTTCGACCGCGCGCACCAGCGCCCAGGCCGCCCCGACGGCGCACAGCTGGAGCCAGACCTCGGGGCCGGCGAGCACCTTCTTCCAGACGTGGAACCACACATCCATCGCCAGGAAGCCCCCCGCGAGCGCCGCCCCCGCGACACCGCCCAGCCGCCCCGCCAGCGTCGTCGTGAGCAGGAGCACGAGCAGCCCCAAGGCGAAGATCGTGGCCCGACCGGCCCCGAAGAGCCTCTGCCCGAGGTGGGGCAGCCACTCCGGGAAGCCCGCGGTGTACTCGTTCTTCATCCAGGGCAGGTCGAGCGGACCCAGGCGGACCCGAGCGCGGTAGGTGTGATCGCGGTGGGTCGCGCCGAACCAGGACGGCCCCCGCTGCAGCTCG
>JAJDAI010001264.1 GCA_029261955.1 Deltaproteobacteria bacterium
GAGGCGGCCTACGCCGAGGCTTTCGAGAAGGGCCTCGCCGAAGGCAAGGCGCAGGCGACCCAGCTGCTCGCGAGCGCCGAGGACCTCCTGCTCCAGCTCCAGGGGCTGCGGGCCGAGTTCTTCAACCGCGCGGTGCACGACACGGCCGACAGCATCCTGCACATCGCCCGGCAGGTCGTGCACAACGAGCTGAACGTCAGCAGCGAGGGCGTGCAGGACCTGGTCCTGGCGGTGCTGGAAGAGGTCACGGGCGACGACGACGTGGTCATTCGCCTGGCGCCCGAAGACGACCGCGCCATGCGCGACGCCTACCCGCGGCTGCTCGAGAGCCTGGGGCGCGACGGCACCTTCCGGGTGGAGCTGGACGGCGGGTTGCACCCCGGCGGCGCGGTGATCGAGACCAGCTACGGGCGCATCGACGCGTCGGTGGAGGCGCAGTTCGCGGCCTTCGCCGAGGGCATCGAGGCCTGGGCGCAGGCGGAAGTGGAGATCGGCGATGAGTGACGCCGTCGAACCCGCGGCTGGCCCGCTGCCCGTGCGCCCCGCGCTGGGCGCCCTCTCCGCTGTCCAGGGCACCGCGCCCTACGGCTACGAGGGCCAGGTGATGCAGGTCGTCGGCACGCTGCTGGAGGCGGAGGTGCCGGGCACGAGCGTGGGCTCGCTCTGCGAGATCTCGACGGGCCGCAGTGGCGAGCCGGTCCTGGCCGAGGTGGTCGGCTTCCGCGGCTCGCGCAACCTGCTGATGCCCCTCGGCGACGTGCAGGGCATCACCCACGGCAGCAAGGTCCGCCCCGTGCGCCAGGACGTGCGCGTGAAGGTCGGCCCCGACCTGCTGGGGCGGGTGCTCGGGCCGCTGGGCGAGCCCATCGACGGCAAGGGCCCGCTGAACGCGCGCCGCCGCGTGCCCATCTACGCGGACGCCCCGGACCCGCTGACCCGCAAGCGCATCCGCGAGCCCCTGGGCCTCGGGGTGCGGGCGATCGACACGATGCTGACGCTCGGCAAGGGCCAGCGCATCGGGATCATGGCGGGCACGGGCGTCGGCAAGTCGACGCTGCTGGGGATGATCGCGAAGCAGGTGCAGGCGGACGTCTCGGTCATCGCGCTCATCGGAGAGCGCGGTCGAGAGGTGCGCGAGTTCATCGAGGAGGCGCTCGGGCCCGAAGGCATGGCGCGCAGCGTCATCGTCGCGGTGACGGGCGATGCGTCGCCGGTGCTGCGGGTCAAGGGCGCGTTCGTGGCCACGACCATCGCCGAGTACTTTCGCGACCGCGGCAACGACGTGCTCTTCATGATGGACTCGGTCACCCGCCTGGCCATGGCCCAGCGCGAGATCGGCCTGGCGGCCGGCGAGCCCCCGACGGCGCGCGGCTACACCCCCTCGGTCTTCTCGATGCTGCCCCGCCTGCTGGAGCGCTGCGGCTGCGGCAGCGGCGCGGGCTCGATGACCGGCATCTACACGGTCCTGGTCGAGGGCGACGACTTCAACGACCCCATCTCGGACGCGACCCGCGGCATCCTCGACGGCCACATCGTGCTGACCCGCGAGCTCGCGGCCCGCAATCACTTCCCGGCCATCGACATCCTGGCCAGCACGTCCCGCGTCATGCGGCACGTCGTCGACGAGCAGCAGGTGGCCGACGCCGGCCTCGTGCGCGAGCTGCTGGCCGTGTACCGCGACGCCGAGGAGCTCGTGAACATCGGCGCCTACCGCGCCGGCAGCAACCCGCGCATCGACCTCGCGCTCGAGCTCATCCACCCGATCCGCGCCTTCCTGCAGCAGAGCCAGGACCAGGGCGCGGACGTCGGTGAGAGCCTCGAGCTGCTGGCCGCGCTCGCCGCGCTCGCCCGCGGGGAAGGGGAGGACGAATGACGTCCAGCCGCCTCGGGCGCCTCGTGCGCCTCAAGAAGCTGATGGAGCAGAGCCGCGCCTCGGACCTGGCCCAGGAGCAGGCTGCCCTGGGCGCCGCAGAGGCCGACCTGCAGGCGACACACGCCGAAGCGGACGCGTTGGACAGCGCGCTGTCCGGCTCCGAGGCCACCGCGGACGACCTGATGATGGCCGCGGCCTGGCAGGCCCAGCTGGCGCAGAAGGCGGACTCGCAGCGTCAGCAGATCGCGGCCGTCGCCACCCGCGTCGAGGAGCGCACCGGCGAGGTCCAGGAAGCCTGGAAGGAGCGCCGCTTGATGCAGGGCATGCACGAGCGGGCGGTGTCCCGCGAGGTGGCCGCCGAGATCGGCGCCGAGAACAAGACCAACGAGGCCCTGGCCCTGAACGCCTACGGGCGACGGAAGGACGGGTGATGAAGAAGCTGCTGTTGATCGCGGCGCTGCTGGTCGTCGTGCCCGCCTCCGCCGAGGAGGAGGTCGAGGAGGTCGAGGAGGCCGACGAGGAGCGCGAGGCACCGCTGGCGCCGCTGCCCTGGGACCAGCCGCGCGACGGCGAGGAGGGCTGCACGGACGAGGAGATCCTCGTGCTGCGGGATCTGCGCAAGCGCTCCCTGGAGCTGGACCGCCGCGAGGCTGGGTTGGACGAGCGTCAGGCTTCCCTCGGCGACCTCGAGGTCCAGATGGGCGAGGAGCTGGCGAAGCTGGAGGCGATGCGCGCCGTCGTGCTCGACCTCATGCAGCAGCAGAAGGACCAGAACCTGGAGCGCATCGGCGCCCTGGCCCGGGTCATCGACACCATGAAGGCCCGCGAGGCCGCGACGATGCTCGCGGGCATGGACGAGCAGATCGCCCTGGAGGTCCTGCGCAAGTTGAAGCCGAAGCAGGCCGGCAAGGTCCTGGGCGCGATGCCCGACCGCAAGGCCCAGCGCCTGGGCGACCGCATGACCGCGCTCGTCGACCCGAGGACGGAGTCGTGATGCCCGCAAACGCCGCAGGTCAGAGCCCGCCGATCCCAGCCGCGTCCGCCCCCGAGGGGGCCGCCGCCGCCCCGAGCCCCGAGAACGCCGCGCTCTTCGAGGAGCTGCTGGGGGCCGCCGTCGACAAGCAGTCGGTCGCGCCGCAGGCCGGGCCCACGGTGCCGGAGCTGCAGCCCGAGCCCTCTGCGCCGCCGCTGCCCGTCGAGGCCACCGCGCCCGAGCTGCCCCCGGGCGGCGCGGCGCTCGCAAAGCCCCCGACCGCTGAGGAGCCCGTCTCCGAGCCGCGGGTGGCGGCCGCCGAGCCCAAGCCGGTCCCCCAGCCCCTCGCCTCCGAGGCCTT
>JAJDAI010001265.1 GCA_029261955.1 Deltaproteobacteria bacterium
CGCACGACCTGGCCTGGCCGGAGGAGGAGCTGGGCGGGCGGCCGCCGGCTGCTGCTGTGCAGCTGGAGCCGGTCGGGGACCCGATCGAGGTCCTGCGATCGATCTTCGAACACGACGACTTCCGGCCGGGTCAGCGACCCGCCGTGGACGCCTTCCTGGCGGGCCAGGACGCGGTCGTGGTGCTGCCCACCGGCGGCGGCAAGTCGCTCTGCTACCAGGTCCCCGCGATCCTGAAGCACCGCGCGGGGGCGGGCCCGACGCTCGTCGTCTCCCCGCTCATCGCGCTCATGGACGACCAGGTCCGCGCGCTGACGGAGGTCGGCGTGCCCGCCATCGCCATGCACCGGCAGAACGCCGAGGACTGGCGCGCGCAGCGGGACCGGGCGCGGCGATCGGCCCTGGTCTACGTGAGCCCGGAGCGGCTGGCGAACGCGGGCTTTCGGCGCTGGCTGAGCGGGCTGGGCCTGAGCGGGGCGGCGGTCGACGAGGCGCACTGCGTCAGCCAGTGGGGCCACGACTTCCGGCCCGACTACATGGAGCTGCACCGCCTCAAGACGGAGCTGGGGCTGCCGGTCATCGCGCTGACGGCCACGGCGACGCCGGAGGTCCAGGCCGAGGTCGCCGAGCGGCTCCAGCTGGCCGATCCCTGCATCGTGCGCGGCGACTTCGCGCGGCCCAACCTGAGCTTCTCGGTCGAGCGGATCCAGAAGGACACCGATCGCGCGCGGCGGGTCGTCCAGCTGGCCACGGGCATCGACGGGCGGGTCATCGTCTACGCCTCGACGCGCAAGCGGGTGCAGGCGATGCACGCCGCGCTGCGGGCGGCGAAGCTGCCGGCCGGCTACTACCACGCAGGCCGCTCAGCCAGCGCCCGAATCAACGCCGCGAAGGCCTTCGAGTCGGGCGCCAAGCCGATCCTGGTGGCGACCACCGCCTTCGGCATGGGCGTCGACCAGCCTGACGTGCGCATCGTCATCCACGCCAGCGCCGCGGGCAGCCTGGCGGCCTACTACCAGGAAGCGGGGCGCGCGGGGCGGGACGGGGCGCCGGCGCGCTGCGTGCTGCTCTACTCCACCGCCGACGCCGTGACCCACCGGCTGCTGCGCGGCAAGAACCCCGCACCGGGCGCGGTGGCTGGCTGGCGGGCGATGGAGGACTTCGTCTACGGCGACTCCTGCCGCCAGCAGGCCATCGTCCGCTACTTCACCGCCGAGCCGGGCCCAGCCTGCGGCACCTGCGATGCCTGCGTAGACCCCGAGGCCGTCGGGCAGGCGGTCGCCAACGCGCGGGCGGGCCGGGAGGAGGCCAGCGCGGGGCGGGCGGCGAAGAAGGCGCGGGACGCCAGCGTGGTGCTCGACGACGAGCAGCAGGAGACCGTCGTGGCCTTCGTCGGCGCGCTGGCCAAGCCGCTCGGCAAGATGCTCGTCGCCCGGGGGCTGCGCGGCAGCAAGGCGAAGGCCGTCAAGCGGAAGGGGCTCATGAAGAACCCCCACTACGGCGCGCTGAGCGGCGTGCCCGAGTCCACGCTGCTCGACACCCTCGAAGCGATGCTCGACGAGGGACGCCTGGTCCGAAAGGGACGCAAGTACCCGACGCTCTGGCTGCCCGACAAGCGGGTGCGGGCCGCACCCGATCCCGACCGGCCCCGCTCCCCCAAGTCCACCGGACTCAAGGCGGCGCTCGAGCGCTACCGCAAGGCCCAGGCGAGCAAGCGCCGCTGGAAGCCCTATCAGGTCTTCGACAACAAGACGCTCCAGCGCATGGTCAGCACCCGCCCGGCCGACGAGGACGAGCTGCTCGCCATCCGCGGCATGGGGGCCAAGCGGGTGAGTCGCTACGGCAGCGAGCTGCTGGCCCTGATCCGCGACAACCCACCCGGCTGAGCGCCCGGGCGGGATCCACGTCATGATCGGCGGAACAGGGAGCTGGAAATGAACATGGACGAACGTGCGACCGACCTCGGACACCTGGGCCTGGGTGCCCTCGAGATCGTGCGCGGCGACCTGGCCGCGGCCGAGGCGGACGTCCTGGTCAACGAAGCCAACAACCACCTGCAGATGACGGGCGGGGTCAGCGGGGCGCTGCGGGCGCGGGGCGGCATCGGCATCCACCTGGAGGCCATCGAGCTGGGCCCGCTGCCCGTGGGACGCATCGTGCGCACCGCGCCCGGGGACCTGGCGACGAAGGTCGTCTACCACGCGGTCGTCATCGACTACGTCGTGGCCAAGGGCATGTCGGCGAAGGTCATCAGCTCGGTCATGGGCGACGTGCTGGCGATGGCCGACGAGGACGGGGCGAAGACGGTGTGCTTCCCGCTCTTCGGCGCGGGCGGCACGGGCCTGGCGCTCGAGGCCAGCCTGACCGCGATGATCGATGGCCTGGAGGAGGCCGGCTGCGAGGGCGGCGGCCGCCAGGCTGTACGGATCTACGTGCGCGACCCGGACGAGTACGACGAAGTGCAGCGGATCGCCCGCGGGCTCAAGGCCGGCGAGGGGCGGCGGCAGGAAGAGGCCGACGTGGCCGAGGACTACCTCAAGCAGCTGATGACGGAGCTGGACACCTTCGGACTCGAGTAGGCCGGGAGAAGGCGCCGCGGATTCGCGCTAGAACTCCGCGCCATGAGCCTCTCCGACCTCTCTCCCTCCGCCTTCTGCTCTTTCCTGGCTGAACAGGGTCTGCACCGCCTTGCCTTCGTGCGGGCTGGGGAGCGGCTGGTCGCCTCGCACCCCGCACTCGACGAGTTGGCGGCGTTCTTGTCGAGCAGCCCCGACTTCGACGAGCACGAGGGCTTCTTCCTCCAGGTCGCCCCCGAGACCGGGGTGCTCCAGGGAGCCTGCGTGCACCGGAGCTGCCGCGGGCAGGGCGCGGGCGGCGTGCGGGCCTGGCACTACGACTCCATGGCGGACTTCCTGGGGGACGGCTTGCGGCTCGCCCGCGGCATGACCCACAAGAACGCCTTGGCCGGGCTGTGGTGGGGCGGCGGCAAGGGCGTCATGGCACGGGGGACCGGCAAGGGGCTGGACGGGGAGGCGCGCCGAGCGGCCTACGCCGAATACGGAGCCTTCATCAGCTCGCTGCGTGGCTGCTACGTGACGGCCGAGGACGTGGGCACCTCGGTCGAGGACATGGCCGCGATCTTCTCGATGACGCGATTTACCACGTGCATTCCCGCGGAGCTGGGCGGCAGCGGGAACCCCTCGGTGCCCACCGCGCGCGGCGTGGTCCGGGGCATGGAAGCGGGCCTGCAGCACCTCGGGATGGGGAGCCTGGACGGCAAGTCCGTGGCGGTCCAGGGCCTGGGGCACGTGGGCGGGCCGCTGGTGGTCATGCTGGTCGAGCGCGGGGTCCGAAGGATCGTGGGCGCGGACGTG
>JAJDAI010001266.1 GCA_029261955.1 Deltaproteobacteria bacterium
CAGGGCGAGGACCTCGACGGCTTCGAGTTCCTCGACGCCATGACCCGCATCGCGCTCCCGCCGCCGGTCATGGTCTGCACCCGCCTCAAGGGCGTGCAGGCCTGGAGCCCCGGCGTCCTGCGGTCCCTCGGTGTGCGGCGCGTCATCGCCCGGCCCGTCCGCTTCCCCCAGGTCGCGGACATGCTCGAGTCGATCATGGCCGAGCTCACCCAGACGATGACCGCCATCCCGGCCATCGGCGCCCTGCCGGTCGACGTCGAGGAGATCGAGGTCGGCGCTGGCACCGTGCGCAGCGACGAGGGCGTGCAGACGGTCCACTGGGAGCCGAGCAAGGCCTGAAACCCCCGGTGTCAGGGCCAGCTGGGGTCTGACCCCACTCAGCCCACGACGTGGGCCAGCTGGGGTCAGACCCCACCCAGCCCGCGGGCTCAGGCGGGTCGCCAGTCCAACTCGATCTCGCCGGCTTCGTTCACGACCACCCCGCGGGTGACCGCTCGGCCGCGTGTGTAGCCGGCGGTGACGACGTCGCCGGGGTGCTCCCAGGTGGCGAGCTCGTGGTCCTGAAGATCCCCTGCGAGGGTGTCGCGGCCGGGGGCCAGGGGCACGTTGGGTGCCTCGGTGAGGTCGTGCGCGATGAGCTGCCCGCCGGCCAGGGGGGGCAGGCGACCCGGCTCGATGCGGCGGCCTTCGATGGCGTCCAGGTGCGCGTGCAGCAGGGCGGGGGCCCAGGCGGCGTACAGCGCGAAGCTGGCCGTGAGGCGCGGGTTGATCTCGATGAGCACCGGGCCCTCGGGGCCCACCACGAAGTCCACACCGAAGTAGCCGCGGTAGCCGCGCTTCGCGATGACGGCGCCGAGCGCCTCGATCAGCGGGGCGGGCTCGGGGATCGGCTTGGGGCGCCAGGTGAAGTCGTTGCCGCAGGAGCCGAGGGGGTAGGGGGTCAGCCAGGGCGTGCCGGTGACCTGCACGATGGGCGCGGAGACGAGGACGGCCCCTTCGTGATCGACCACGGCGTGCACGGTGCCGGGGCGCCCCTCGATGCGCTCGGCCAGGCGCAGCGGGCGGCCCGGCAGCGCGGCGCAGAGCGCGTCCCAGTCGGCCTCGGAGTCGATGGCGAAGGTGCGCTTGCCGGCGTGGGAGCGCGGGCTCTGGGCGACGAGGGGGCGGCGGAGCTGGGGCAGGACCTCGGCGAGGGGGCCGGCCGCCTTGCAGCTGGCCTGGGCGGGCACGGGCACGCCGGCTTCCGAGGCGAGGTCAGCGAACGCGAGCTTGTTCTCCAGCGGGCCCGCGAGCGAGGCGGGGGCCAGGGCGAAGCGGGCGCCCAGCGCGGCGGCGGTCTCCTCGTTGCGGCGGCCGGGCTTGAAGGAGATGAGCAGCGCCGGCTCGGTCGCGATGGCGGCGGCGACGGTGGGGTCCTCGAGCAGGGCGCGCGTGTTCAGCTCGGCGGGGGGATCAACCAGCAAGGGCTCGATGCCCAGGCGGGCGAAGCGGGTGCGCTCGCGTGCCCGGCCGAAGGTCGCGACGGGCACACCGGGCAGCACCGAGGCCAGGCAGAGCGCGAGCCACGGGTCGTGCAGCAGGATGAAGCGCCTCACGACAGGGGCTCCAGGCCGAGCTGTTCGAGGTAGGCGCGCACCGCCAGGTAGGTCTCCACCGAGGGCATCTCCGGTGCGGGGTCGAGCTCGGGGTGGGATCGGCCGGTCACGACCGCGACGACACGTCCCGACAAGCGCCCGGCCCCCGCGAGGCGGCACACGGCGGCGAGCACGGCGGCGCCCTCGGGCGAGGCGTCGACCCCGAGCCCCCGCAGCTGATCGCTTCCGGAGGCGACCTCGGCGCCGGAGACGGCGACCGCGCCACCGCCCGTCGCCACGAGCCGCTCGGCCAGGGCCGCGGCCCCGGGCGGGTTGCGCACGCCGAGGCGGCCGGCGGGCGAAGCGGGGTCGTCGGGCAGGTCGGGCTGCAGGGCGCGGGCGATGCCGAGGCACAGCCCCGACTGCACCGCCCAGAGCGCGGGCGCGGCGCCCAGGCGGTCGAAGCCATCGGCCATGCCGGTCAGCGACACGCCGGACGAGCTGAAGGTGAGCACGGCGTCGGGGCGGGCCGGCACCAGCTCGCCCGCGAGGGAGCGGTAGCCGATGCTCGCCAGCGGATCCGCCGTGCCGCGCAGGCTGCGCAGGCCGAAGACGCGCGCGGCGTACCTCGCGAAGTTGATGGGCTTCGGGCAGCTGAGCAACAGGCCGCCGGCGGCCTCGATGCGGGCCAGCTTCGAGGGGTTGGTGGCGGGCGAGACGAAGGCGAGCAGACGGTGTCCCGCGGCCCGGCAGGCGGCGGCCCCCGAGGCCGCGGCGTTGCCCGAGGAGGAGATGACCAGCGTCGAGCCCGTGCCCGGCAGCGCGGCCACCTGGTAGAGAAGCCCGCGGTCCTTGTGGGAGCCGCCAGGGTTGCGGTCCTCGCGCTTGAGGTGCAGCGACTCGAGCCCCAGCTCGGCGGCCAGCGCGTCCAGGGGCTCCAGCGGGGTATCGCCCTCACCGAGGCTCAGTTCGGGGCGGTCGAGGCCCTCGAAGAGCGAGGCGTGGCGCCAGATGCCCCTCAAGCGAGCGCTGCCTGGACCCGGCGCGCGAAGCCCGGTCCGCCGTCGACGAAGCGCGAGAAGAAGAAGGCGCAGCCGGGGGAGCAGAGCACCGCCATGCCGGGGCGTGAGGCCTCGCGGGCGTGGGCCAGGGCCTCGTCCAGGTCCTGCTCCCGCTGCACCGGCACGCGGCCTCCCAGGGCGGCGAGGAAGGCCTCGGAGCCGCTCCCCGGCAGGGCGAAGACGTCCTCCGCGAACTCGGCGGCCGCATCCGCCATGCCCGCGTAGTCCATGCCCTTGTCGTCGCCGCCCACCAGCAGGATCAGGCGGCGGCTGGCTCCTTCGGCCCGGATGCCGGCCTCGGCCGCGGGCGCGGTGGTCGCCTGGATGTCCCAGATCCAGCGCACGCCGTCCTGGTCCGCGACGGTCTCGAGGCGGCCGGGCAGGGGGCTGATGGTGCTCACCGCGGCGCCGAGGCGCGCGACGGGGGCGCCGGCGGCCACGCAGGCCAGCAGGGCGGAGAGCAGGTTGCCCCGGTTGTGCAGCCCGGGCAGCGGGAAGTCGCCGACGTCGCACACGGTGGCCACCTCGCCCCGGTGCCGCAGCCTCACGACGCCGCCCTCGACCCAGGCGCCCTCGTCCTCGTCCCGGCCGGCCAGGTGCAGCTGGCCCCCGACGGCCTCGACCTGCTCCATCGACACCGGGTCCCCGGCGCTCAGCACGGCGTCGGGGCAGCCCGCCACGAGCCGCAGCTTCGCGGCGACGTAGGCCTCCCAGGAGCCGTGGTCCTCGATGTGGTTGCGGGTGATGTTGGTCAGCACCCCGACGTCCACGACCACGGGGCGATCGCGCAGGTGGCGGTTGGAGACCTCCCAGATAAGCAGGTCGCTGGGGTCGGCGTCCCGCAGGGCTGCGAGCGTGACCTGGCGGTTCCGGTCGTTGCCGCCCTGGAGCACCCGGCGGCCCGGCATCGCGGCGGTCAGCAGGTGCCGGATGAGGGCCGAGGTCGTCGACTTGCCGTTGGAGCCGGTGACGCCGATGCGCGTGCCGGGGAACAGGTCCATCGCGAGGTCGACGACGCCCAGCAGGCGTGCGCCCCGGGCGATCGCGTCGGGCAGGGCCGGCAGGTTGCTCGGGTAGTTGAACCAGTTCTGGGACGCGAGGATGACCTCGGCCTGCTCCAGGCCCGCGAGGTACTCCTCGCCCAGGCGCAGCTCGATGGGCAGGCGCCGCAGGGCCTTGAGCTCCGCCTCGCGCTGGTCCTTCGGCAGGGCGGTGTTCGCGCGCCGGAAGGAGCGCGCGAAGGCCCGGAGGTCCGCGCTGAAGTCGTGGGCGACGATGCCCTCGATGCCCGCGTCGCCGGCGAGGAAGCGCAGCAGGGCGAGGCCTTCGGCCCCCGAGGCGCCGACCACGTGGATGCGGGCGCCGCGCAGCTCCTCCAGCAGCGCGCCGGGCGTCCTCACACCGTCCACCGGAGCACGCGGCGGGCGGCGGTGAAGGCGTAGCGGCCGAGGAAGTCGGCCAGCGGCTCCTCCACGATCTGCTTGCGTGTCAGGCAGGAGTGGATGACCTGGGTGCCCTCCTCCGCCGGCAGCGCCAGGCCGACGTGGCCCAGGCCCGAGGTGTTCCCGCGCACGAAGACGAGGTCGCCGGGCTCGATGGCCGCCGCCGCCACGCGGACCCCGCTGCGGCGCTGATCGCGGGTGTTCTTCGGCAGGAGCAGGCCCGACTGGTGCAGCAGGGACTGGACGAAGCCGCTGCAGTCCGCCGCCGCGTCGGTGTTGCCACCCCAGAGGTAGGGCCGGCCGGTGCGGCGGCGGGCGCGCTCGGCCAGCGCCTCCAGGCTGTCCTCCGCGTCGGAGACCTCGCCGATCGCGGCCCGGCGAACGTCGGCCCAGGGGTCCGATATGGGCGCGGCGTTCATCAGCCGGTTCGAGGTCATCCAGCCGAGCGTGCCGTCGGGCAGCTGCACGAGGGCCCGCCGATCGCGCCGAGCGAACCAGCGGAGGATCACCGGCGGGGTCCACTGGGTCTGGAGGTCGTCGCCTTCGATGCCCCGGTGCAGATCGAGCGTGGCCCGGCCCAGGGGGAGGACCCAGCTGTGCAGGGTCCAGTCGCTCCCGAGATCGGCGAGCACGGCCGGCGATGGCACCTCCGCCGCGAGGCGCTCGCTCAGCCCATCCACATAAACCTTCGCCTGGGCGGACACGAGCACGCCGCCCTGCACCTGCGGGCCGTCCTCGCCCCAGGTCCACCGGGTGGTGTCCACGAGGACGGGGTAGTGCGCGTCCAGCTCGGAGCGCACGGCGGAGACGGCATCGGCGAGGGCTTGGGCGGTCACGGGGTTACTTCTCCTCCTCCTCGAAGACAGCGAGGGCGACCGGGTCGGTCGACACGAGCTCCAGCTCGACTCCGCAGGCGTCGCAGACGAGCAGCTCGCCGGGCAGGGCGTCAGCGGGGACCTCGACGGGGCCTCCGCACTCGGGGCAGGGTGTTGCAGTCACGGGCACTCCTTGTGCGGGGGATAGTCAGGCGTCGCCGGCTCGTCAAGCGAGGTGCGCGCGTGTGGGGTCGATGCCTGCGTCCTGTGCGCCGATGCGGGCGGCCAGCGCCCGGTGCTCGGGCAGGCCGAGTCGGCCGGGGAGTTCGGCCGCCGGGGCGGGCAGGGAGGGCCGCTTTCGGGCGAGCTCGGCCAGGCGCTCCAGGCTCTGCGCACAGCGCGCGGCGAAGGCCGGATCGCGATCCGCCTCGCTCCGAAGGGCCGCCACGACCTCGCGGCTGCCCTCCACCTTCGAGCAGACGAGCAGGCCGTCGACCCCGGCGCGCACAGCCGCGACCGCGGCGTCGCCCAGGCCGTGTCCGCGCACGATGGCTCCCATCTCCAGGTCATCGGTGAAGACGACCCCACAGAAGCCCAGGTCCTTCCGCAGCACGCCGTCGATCCAGGCCGGGGACAGCGTCGCGGGTCGCTCGTCGACGGCCGGGTAGACGACGTGGGCGGTCATGATCGAGTCCACGCCCCCGGCGATGGCCGGCGCGAAGGCGGCGACGTGGCGCTCCATCAGCTCGCGCTCGTCCAGCGGGCAGCGGGGCAGCTCCAGGTGCGAGTCGACGGTGACGTGCCCGTGCCCCGGGAAGTGCTTGCCGCAGGCGGCGAGGCCGGCCGCCTGAATGCCGCGCGCGAGGGCGGCGCCCAGCTCGGCGACGGCTTCGGTGGACTGGGACAACGCGCGGTCGCCGATGGCCAGCGTCGTGCCTTCGAAGTGCACGTCCAGGACCGGCGCGAAGACCACGTTGAAGCCCACGGCGCCGATCTCCGAGGCCAGGGCCGCCCCGATCTGCTCGGCCAGCTGCGCGTCCCCCGATTCGCCCAGGCGCGCCATGGGCGGCCACACCGTCAGCGGATCCTTGAGCCTCGCGACCCGACCGCCCTCCTGGTCCACCGCCAGCAGCAGCTCGCGCCCGGCGGCGGCCCGCAGCTCGCCGAGGAGCTGGTGCACCTGCGCGGGCGTCTGCACGTTGCGTCCGAAGAGCACGTAGCCGCCCACCCCCAGCTCCAGCAGCGCGAGCACGTCCTCGGACTGCGCCGTGGTGCCGTGAAAGCCGGCGAGCACGAGGCCAGCGAGCGGGTCACTCATGGTCGGCGAACTCGTTCAGCTCGATGAGCACCCCGCCGGTGTCCTTCGGGTGCAGGAACATGACCCGCGAGCCGTGAGCGCCCGGCTGGGGGGTCTCGTAGAGCAGGCGGACGCCGGCGGCCCGCAGGCGTTCGGACTCGGCGTCGACGTCGTCCACTTCGAAGCAGAGGTGGTGGATGCCGGGGCCGTTCTTGTCGAGGAACTTCGCCACCGGCGTGCCCTCGTACATCGGCTCGAGCAGCTCGACCCGCGACTCGCCCACGGGGAACATCGCGATCTTCGTCTTCGCGGGCACGACGTCCTCGCGCCCCTCTTCGAGCAGCCCGATGCGCTTCCAGGTCTCCGCGCCCTCGTCGAGGGTCCGGACCGCGATCCCGATGTGGTGCACCCGCTTGATCACTGCGTGCCTTCCCTTCTGGCGGAGTCGCACGACCCCGCTGCTATCATCTGTGTCCGATGGCCCGCTATTCCGTACGCATCACGCGATTCTCCGACCAGGCGAGCTTTGGGAGCGTCGTCGATTTCCTCGCGCGACTCTACCCGGATCGCGGCCCCGAGGACTTCGCGACCGGGCTCGCCCGCTTGCCTTGCACGCTGAGCGAAGACGCGGACGAGGTCGCCGCGCACGCCCTCCAAGACGCCCTGCGCAAGCGCGGGGCCGACGTGCGCCTGCTGCCGAGCAAGCCCAAGAAGGGACGCCCGAAGGTGGCCTCGACCATGGAGCTCAGCCCCGAGATCGACCTGAGCTTTCTCGATGAGGCGCGGAGCAAGAAGAGGTCCGACCGGACGGCCTCGGGCTCGATTCGCAAGAACGGGCCGGACAGTGGCGCGGCGCCCTGGGAAGACTGAGCTCGCCTACCCCTACGGCTCCGCGGTCCCGCCGGACGGCGTGCCGGGGCGGGTGTCCTGCGTGGTGGTGCACCACCGCGGGCTGGACGATCTCGACCGCTGCCTGAGCAGCCTCGCGTCGCAGGATGTGGACGACCTCGAGGTCGTCGTCGTCGACAACGGATCCACCGAGCCGCTCGCCCCGCGACCGGGCCTGCGCCTCGTGGTGCTGCCGCGGAACGAGGGCTTCGGGGGCGGCGTGAACGCGGGCCTGGCCGTCGCGACCGGCGAGCTCATCCTGCTGCTGAACCCCGACGCGGAGCTCGCTCCCGGCGCGCTGAAGGCCCTCTGCGCCGCGGCGGAGCAGGCCGACATCGTGGCGCCGCGCCTGCTGCTGCGCGACCAGCCGGACCGCCTCGACAACTGCGGGCACGGGCTCTACCCCGATGGCCTGAACTGGTGCCGCGGGCGGGGCGAGGCCGCCGAGGGCCGCTTCGAACAGGCCGAGGAGCTGCTGCTCTTCAGCGGCGCCGCGGTGCTCTTCCGGCGCGAGGCGCTGGTGCGCTGTGGGGGCTTCGACGCGGCCTACTTCGCCTACGGGGAAGACGCGGACCTCGGGCTGCGGGCTGCGCGCCTGGGCCTGCGCTGCCGCTACGAGCCCAGCGCGGTGGTGCGGCACGCAGTGGGCG
>JAJDAI010001267.1 GCA_029261955.1 Deltaproteobacteria bacterium
ACGGCGACGGCTTCATCGACGCCGAGGACCCGGAGTGCCCGACCGGCAAGGACATCCACGAGGCCCCGCCCGTCGAGCCGACCGAGTAGCGGCGGCGGATGCCCGCCTCGAAGCGTTCCCTCTTCCTGACGGGGATCGGCACCCTCGTCACCTGCGATCCCGAGCGAGGCTCGGGCCCCTTGGGCGAGGTGCACGACGCCGCGGTGCTCTGCGAGGGCGATCGCGTCGTCTTCGCAGGTCCGCAGTCCGAGGCGCCCCGGACCTTCTCCGAGGAGCCGCTGACGCTGGACCTCGACGGGCACATCGTCACGCCGGGGCTCATCGACTGCCACACGCACATCGTCTATGCGGGCGACCGCCTCGACGACTACGAGGCGCGGCTTCGCGGCGAGTCCTACACGACCATCTCGGGCGCCGGCGGGGGGATCCTCTCCACGGTGCGGGCGACCCGGGCCGCGTCGGACGAGGTGCTCGTCAACCTGGCCGAGCGCCGGGCCGAGCGCCTGGCGGCCCACGGGGTCACGACGATCGAGGTGAAGAGCGGCTACGGCCTGGACGTCGACCAGGAGCTCCGCCTGCTCGAGGTCATCAAGCGCACCGACCGGCGCACCATCGCCGACCTCGTCCCGACCTTTCTCGGTGCCCACTCCCTTCCGGTGGAGGCGCGCCGCTCCGAGGCCGGTCGCCGGGCCTACATCGACTCGGTGGTCCACGAGATGCTCCCGCAGGTGGTCGAGCGCAAGCTCGCGCGCTTCTGCGATGTCTTCATCGACGACGGTGCCTTCCGCCTGGACGAGGGTCGGCGCGTGCTCGAGGCCGCGAAGGACCTGGGGCTCAGCCTGAAGGTCCACGCCGAGCAGATCACCCACACCGGCGCCTCCGCGCTGGCGGCGGAGCTGGGCGCCGTCTCGGCCGAGCACCTGGAGAAGGCGACCGACCACGATCTGCGCGCCCTGGCGACGGCCGGCACCGTCGCGGTGCTGCTGCCCGGCGCGGCGCTCTTCCTGCGGGACTGGCACCCCCGGGCCGAGCGCTTCCGGGACGCCGGCGTCGTCATGGCCGTGGCCACGGACTTCAACCCCGGCACCTCGCCGACCGCGCACCTGCCGCTCATGGCGCAGATCGCGGTGCTGCACAGCGGCCTGACTCTGGAGGAGGGGCTGCTCGCCATCACCCGCCACGCGGCCCAGGCCCTGGGGCTGCAGGCCGAGCGCGGCAGCATCCGGGCGGGCATGAAGGCCGACCTGGCCCTGTTCCGCTGCAAGGACCCCCGCGAGCTGCTCTACGAGATCGGCGCGAACCCGTGCGCCGGCATCGTGAAGTCCGGTCGCTACCACCGCGTCGAAGCGGCCAGAACCGCCCGGATTCGCCCCGGCAGCTAGCGCCGGACGGGCCGGCTTGCGCCGAGCCCGAGAATCCCTAGACTTGCGTTCGCCCCAGGTGGGGCAAAGGGAGAGCGTAGATGCCCATCGCGATGTGGACCCCCGGCCCGATGGAGCTGGTCATCTTGTTGGTGATCGTCATGATGTTTTTCGGCGTCGGAAAGCTGCCCGAAGTCGGCAACGCCCTCGGCAAGAGCATCAAGGCCTTCAAGGAGGGGCAGAAGCCCGAGGAGCTCGACGTCACGTCCTCGACCGAGGATCTCGAGGCCAAGGAAGCGCGCGAAGTGCAGAACGAGAAGGCCTAGCCCTCTCCGGAGCGCGGCGGCCTACTCCGGCTGCTCCACGTTCCAGGCCTCCAGCTCGCGGGCCATCGCCTCGAAGTCGAGCTCCACCATCTCGTCCGACAGATCCAAGACGATCTCGCCCCCGACGCCCAGCCGATGCACCGGCAGGTCGTCGTCCGCCAGGTTCTGCGCGCGCCGGGCCAGCAGCTCGCGGGCCGAGTCCCGCACCACCGGCTTGAGCTTCCCGTTGGCAGCCACGTAGCGCAGCTTCGGCAGCATGAGGTGCGGCAGGCAGGCCAGCGCGATGTCCACCGGCGTGTAGGGGTTGCAGGCCAGCGCCACCTTGACCATGTAGCGCGGGATCCAGCGCGGGTGCCGGAAGACCGCGATGAGGTTCTCGGGGTTCGTGGGCCGCATGGCCGCGATGCGCACGACGTCCCGCTCGACGATGCGCGGGTTCTTGAGCAGCAGCTGGATCACGGCGGGGTTGCGATCGAAGAGCAGCCGGTCGAGCTTCATGCGGTCCGTCGCGCGAGCGTGGGCCTTGCGCCAGCCCAGCGACTCGTCCGGCATCTTCATGTTCTCGCGCTTCAGGAAGGCCTCGTCGACCTCCCTGCCCGCGAGGTTCTCCAGGGACAGGAAGAGGCGGGCCACCGAGAGGCGGTCGCGCTTCCGGGCGAGCTCGTACAGCGCGCGGGCCGAGGTGTAGCCCAGGGCCTCCCCGAGGGGCCGCGTGCTCGTCAGGTCCAGCAGCACCTCCCGCGCGCCGGTGTCGCCGCGCACGATGCGGTCGAGCATGCCCTCCAGCAGGGCCAGGCAGAGGTGGGCCTCGTAGCGGCGCAGGCGCTCGATCAGCACCGCGGCCCGCATGGGCCGGTCGGGCAGCGCCAGCACGCGATCGATGAAGGATCGGACCTCGCCCGGCGCCCGCGCGTCGATGGACGTGCGCATGACGTCCAGCAGCATCGTGAAGGCGCGCACGTTCAGGGAGTGATCCGGTTCCACAGATCCAGCATGGCACGCTGGCTGGGCCAGTAAACTGCCGGCCGTGTCCACCGAACGTCCAAGCGGCGCGCCTTCGTCCGTCGAAGGCACCGTCGAGCACATCGTCTGGTCCTCGCCGGAGAGCGGCTTCGTCATCGCCCGGGTGAAGCTGGACGAGGAGGTGCTGCCGCTGACGGTGCGCGGCGTGATGCCCGGGGTGCAGGTGGGGGAGCGCATCCGAGCGACGGGGCGCTGGGTCGAGGATCCGCGCTACGGGCGGCAGTTCGAGGCGGGCTCCTTCCTGCCGGTGGACCCCACGACCCCCGACGCGCTCGAGAAGCACCTGGCCAGCTCGCTGTTCGACGGCATCGGGCCGGTCTTCGCGAAGCGGCTGCGCGAGCACTTCGGGGCGGAGCTGATCTCCGTGCTGGACAACGAGCCCCAGCGGCTGCGCGACGTGCCCGGCATCGGCGCCCAGCGCGCCGCGGGGATCCTCACGGCCTGGCGGGAGCGGCGGGATCAACGCGACGCGCTGCTCTTTCTCCAGGGCCTGGGCATCTCGCCCCGGCGCTCGGCCGGCATCCTGCGTCGCTTCGGCGCGAACACCGTGCGCTTCGTGCGCGAGAACCCCTACCGGCTCGCGCGGGAGGTCCGGGGCATCGGCTTCATCACCGCGGATGGCATCGCCCGCAACCTGGGCATCGACCCCGACAGCCCGCACCGCATCGAGGCCGGCCTCGTGCACGCCCTGGAGGAGGCCAGCCGCCAGGGCCACTGCTTCCTGCCCGGGGACGAGCTGCTCCACCGGGGCGAGCAGCTGCTGCGGCAGCCGGAGGGCCTGCTGCGAAGAGGCCGCGACGCGCTGGTGTCCCAGGGGGATCTGGTCGACGACAAGGGGATCTGGCTACACGGCCTGCACGACGACGAGGAGGTGGTCGCGCTGCGGCTCGATGAGCTGAGGCGCGCGCCGGCGAAGGAGGTGGACGTCGAGATCCCCTCCGCCCTGGCCTGGGCCCAGGAGCGCTCCGGGCTCGCCCTGACCGACACGCAGCGGGAGGCGCTCGCTCAGTCCCTGGTCAACAAGGTCGTGGTCATCACGGGCGGGCCGGGCACGGGCAAGACGACGCTCGTGCGCGCGCTGCTCGACGTCTGGGAGCGCAAGGGCCTGAGCGTGAAGCTGGCCTCGCCGACCGGCCGCGCCTCACGCCGGATGGAGGAGGCCACGGGGCGCCGGGCTTCGACCCTTCACCGGCTGCTGGAGTACTCGCCGCGGGACGACCGCTTCCAACGCGACGCCATGACGCCCATCCACGCCGACGCGCTGGTGGTGGACGAGGCCTCCATGCTGGACCTGCCCCTCGCGCGGGCCCTGCTGGACGCGCTGCCGCCCGGGATTCGCCTGGTGCTCGTGGGCGACGTCGAGCAGCTGCCCTCGGTCGGGCCGGGGCGCATCCTCGCCGACAACATCGACTCGGGGGTCGTGCCGGTCATCCGCCTGGATGTGGTCTTTCGACAGGACGAAGCCAGCCTGATCATCACCAACGCTCACCGCATCCTGCGCGGGCTGGAGCCGCGCTCGGCGGGCTCGGCGGCGGGGGACTTCTTCGTCATCGAACGCGAGGACCCGCGGGCCGCGCTGCGCACCGTGGTCAAGGTGGTGGCCGAGCGCATCCCGGCGCGCTGGGGCCTCGATCCGCGCACGGACGTGCAGGTGCTGGCCCCGATGCGGAAGGGCCCCTGCGGCACGGAGGAGCTGAACGCCGCCTTGCGCGCGCGGCTGAACCCCGGCTCCGACGCCCCGCGTCCCCGGCCCGGCGATCGCGTGATGCAGACGCGGAACGACTACGACAAGGACGTCTTCAACGGGGACGTCGGCGAGGTGGTGTCGGGCAAGAA
>JAJDAI010001268.1 GCA_029261955.1 Deltaproteobacteria bacterium
GCATCAGCAGCTTCGACGTCGACGCCCTCTAAGCGTCCCCGTCCAGCCTTGAAGCGGCGGTCCCCCTCCTGGGGGCCGCCGCTTCTGCTTGGGGAACCGCGATCTCTCCGCGCCTTGCTGTAAAGTGCCGCCGCGCCGACGAGGGGGCGCTTTTGGAGGACGCATGCAGTTCGAAAAGGCGAAGACGGCGAAAGACCTTCCCGAAGACCCATACCTGAGCCCGAAAGAGCTCCTGACGCTCCAACACCTGCTCGTCGAGCGGGCCGAGGGGATCCTCGAAGGATCCCGCGGCGCGGTGGCCGAGTTGACTGAAGAGCGGTCCATGCCGCCCGACGCCATCGACATGGCGAGCGCGGAGTCCGATCGCGAGTTCGCGATCCGCCTGGCGCGCCGCGAGCACCGTCTCATCGAGAAGGTCCTCCAGGCGCTCCAGTGCATCAAGGACGGCGAGTACGGCGAGTGCCTCGAGTGCGGAGAGGCCATCGGCTACCGCCGGCTGCTCACCCGCCCCGTCGCGCGCATGTGCATCGACTGCAAGACGCAGACGGAGAAGTTCGAGCGCATCTCGGCGATGTAGCTCGGTTCCCGGGAGGGCCGATGCCCGAGCTGCCCGAGGTCGAACACAGCCGATGCGTGGCAGAGGCGGCCGCGTCGGGGCGCCTCGTCCGCGAGGTGTTCTGCGACGCGGACGACGTCGTGGTGGCCGGCTGCTCCTCCGCCGACGTGGTGCAGGCCCTGCTGGGGGCCCGCGTCGAGTCGGTGCAGCGCCGCGGCAAGCACCTCTGGTTGGCCCTCGACCGCCGCCCCTTCGTGCTGCTGCACCTGGGCATGACGGGCGCCATCCGCACGCCCGGCGATCGCCCGCTGAGCCTCGAGACCGGCGCGGCCGACGGCGGCGCGTGGCCGCCCCGCTACACGAAGCTCCACCTGGTCTTCGACGGTGGCTCGGAGCTGGCCTTCACCAACGCGCGCCGCTTCGGCCGGGTGATGCTGCGCCAGGACCCGCGCACCGAGCCACCCATCAGCGAGCTCGGCTTCGATCCCTTGCTCGACATGCCGGCCCTGCCCGCCTTCGCCGCCCTGCTGCGGACCCGCCGGGGCACGCTCAAGGGCGTGATGCTGGACCAGCGCTTCGCCGCGGGCAGCGGGAACTGGATCGCGGACGAGGTGCTCTACCAGGCGGGCCTCGATCCCCGCCGCAAGGTGCCGAGCCTGCAGCCGGGCGAGATCGCGGCGCTGCGGGACGCCCTGGAGCACGTCGTGCGCACGGCCGTCGCCGTGGACGCCCGCAAGGACGCCTTCCCCCCGGGGTGGCTGTTCCACCGCCGCTGGGGCCGCCAGGAGGGCGTGACCACGGCCGAGGGGCACGCGGTCGAGCACCTCACCGTCGCCGGCCGGACGACGGCCTGGGTGCCCTCTGTGCAGTCCTGAGGCTCACGCCAGAGCGTGGGTCGTCGCAGCCAGCCGCTGCATGCGCGCGGTGCCCTCGAGCCCGGCGATCGACAGGACCACGCGGTCGGCGAGCTCGTCGCTGAAGGCGAAGCCGAGGGCGCGCAGGTGCGCGAAGGCCTGGCGCACCAGCTCGCGGGCCTCGTCCAACACCGCCCGGGCCGAGGTGCCGAAGTGGTCCTCGACCAGCTTCGGAGGCGCCGGCGCCCCCGCCCGCAACCGGGCGAGCACCGCCCGCTCCGAGGGCGTGCCGCGGTGGTGCACCCAGGACTCCAGCAGGTTGTGCGAGCCGCGCTTCAGGTCGTGCTCGAAGTCGGTGAGGTCGTCGACGACTTGAAAGGCGGTCCCGAGGGTCACGAGGCCCAGCGAGGCGCGCTCCAGGCCCCCGGGCTTCAAGTCCGTCTCCAGACGCCGAACCGCCGCCAGCGACAGCCCGAAGAGCTGACCGCCGCGCACCGCGTGCACCGCCTCGAGCATCACCTCGGGGGTGAGCACCGTGTCCACCCCGCCCTCTTCGGAGCCCTCGAGCTTGCCGATGGACGCCATCTCCGCGAGCAGGTCGCGCTGGAGCCCGTCGAAGTCATCGGCGCTGCACAGCCCCTGGTCCACCGCCCGCCGCCCCGCCCGCGACATCAAGCGCTCGAAGCACATGAGCTGGAGGATGCCGCTGAAGGTGGGGCCCTGCGTCTTGAGGGGGAGCAGGCCCTTGCCCTCGCCATCGAACAGGTCGTCCGCGGCGACGATGGTGCCCTGGATGCAGTAGTCGACCTCCGCGTAGAAGCGGAGGCGCTCGGGCGGCACGCCCAGGGCGTCGAAGACCGAGATGAACAGGGTCAGGAAGAACCAGGTCTGGAGCGCCTCGGGGTCGCTCAGCTCGGCCCGCTCGAGGATCCAGTCCGGGGGGATGACGAGCGGCAGATCGGCATCGACCGAAGCGACCGCCGCCCGCTGGATCGCCAAGGCAGGCGCCAGGCGGTCCAACACGCCGCCCTCGAGCAACAGGCGGAGCCCCTCCGCCGATCGAAACACTGGTGCAAGCGTCACCCCCGCCTCCTTCCGCAAAACCGCGTCAGACACTACCACCCTCCGGCTTGACCCTCGCACCGCGGCGTCGCTAGCGTCCGACCTCACCGGGAGGGGCCTTGCCCGCCAGCACAGATCAGACCAGGGATCGCTCGCCATCGATGGCGCAGTCGTCCGCGCTTCCGCGGGCCGGCTTCCTGGCGACCTTCCTGCGCGCCTTCGCCTGGATGGAGGTGGTCTTCGCCTGGCTCCTGCCGGCGATCTTCGACCTCTTCGTCGGCCACGCCTCACCGCGCAAGCGGGCGGAACGCTTCAAGAATGCGCTCCAGCGGGCGGGCGGCACCCTGGTCAAGCTCGGCCAGCAGCTGTCCCTGCGCGCGGACGTGCTCGACTACGCGTGGTGCGAGGAGCTGGGTGGCCTGCTCGACTCCGCCCCGCCCATGGAATTCGACCAGGCCCGCGCCATCATCGAGGACTCCGTCAGCCGGCCCCTGTCCGAGATCTTCGAGTCCCTGGACCCCGAGCCCATCGGTTCCGCATCCATCGCCTGCGTCTACAAGGCGACCCTGCTCGATGGCCGCGCGGTCGCGGTGAAGGTGCGCCGCGAGGGGATCGCCCGCGACATGGCGACGGACCTGCGCCTGATGCACTGGATGGCGCGCACGGCCGAATTCTTCGGCATCTTCCGCGAGGGGCAGGCCATCGGCGCCGTCGCGCAGCTCGCGCACGTCTTCCGCGAGGAGCTCGACTTCCGCCTGGAGGCCCGATACCTGGGTCTCTTCCGCAAGGCATCACGCACCTGGCGCACCGGCTGGATGACGGCGCCGAAGGTCCACGTGAAGCTGTCGTCCACGCGGGTGCTCGTCACCGACTTCGTCGACGGCGTGCCCGCCACCGAGCTGCTCCACGCCGTGGACACGAACAACGTGTCGGCCCTGGAGGCCTACGCCGAGCAGGGCATCGACCCCGAGAAGGTCGCGGAGCGGCTGCTGATCGGCTGGAACTTCCAGGTCTTCGACTTCCCGCTCTTCCACGGCGATCCACACCCGGCGAACCTCTTCGTGTTGCCGGGCAGCAAGCTCTGCCTCATCGACTTCGGCGCCATCGGCTGGTTCCCGAAGCCGTCGCAGCAGGCGCTCCGGCAGGTCCAGCAGGCGCTGCTCGCCCACGACGTCGCGGGCATGGCGCGCGCGGCCATGAAGCTGATGGAGCCCTACCCGCCCATCGACATCGACGCCTTCGAGCGGGACCTCCAGAACCTCTACGCCGACTACGTCTTCGCCGCCTTCTCCAACAACGCGGAGTGGTGGGAGAAGGCGACCAGCCGCATCTGGTTCGACTACATCTCCCTGGCCCGTCGCTACGAGGTGCCGGTGTCCCTGGACAGCCTGCGCCTCTTCCGGGCGACCTTCCTCATGGACACGGTCGCCTTCCGCCTGGCGCCGGACCTCAGCCTGAAGCGGGCCTACAAGAAGTTCCTGAAGTCCGAAGCCCGCAAGATGATGCGGCTGCTGCGCGACAAGGGCGGCCAGGCCCTGGGGCTGCGGCCGGCGGAGGACGTGCGCCGCGGCATCGATCTCTGGCGCACCGCGGACAAGGTCCTGGCCCGCACCGAGGCGCTCGCGGAGATGTCCCAGAGCCGCTTCACCGCGCTGCCCGAGAAGCTCTACTACCTCGTCAGCATGCTCGGCCGGGTCGCGGCCACGGGCCTGGTGATCGCGGTTGTGCTGGCGGCGGGACTCACGCTAGGTGAGGTGTCCGAGACGGGCTTCGGGTCCTGGATGAGGCGCTTCGTCGAGGCGGGCCACGCCCGGGCGACGGAGCTGGTCAACGACGGCGATCCCTCCGACGTGGACAGCCTGGTCGAAGTCGTCACGAGCCCCTTCTACCTGGTGGTGCTGGTCGTGATTCTGCTCCTCTACATGCTGCGCATTCGCAAACGCATCCTCGACGTGGACCCGAAGTGAGCCGCGCGCTGGTGCTGGGCGGGGGCTTCGCGGGCCTGCTGGCGGCCCGCGTGCTGTCCGAGCGCTTCGACTCCGTGCTCATCCTCGAGCGCGATCAGCTGCCCGAAGGCCCCACGGGGCGCCAGGGTGCGGGCCAGGGGCGCTTTCCCCACGTGCTGCTCGGCGGCGGACAGAAGCGGCTCGACCGCTGGTTCCCCCGCCTGCAGGAGCGGCTCGCGGAGCGCGGAGCGCAGGTCCTGGACTGGCCGGGCGACACGTCGGTCTTCCACATGGGCGGCTGGATGCCGCGCTTCGAATCGGACCTGAAGGTGCGAGCCTGCTCCCGACCGCTGCTCGAGTGGGCGGTGCGCCAGGACGTGGAGGCGCTGCCCAACGTCACCTTCCGGACGCAGGTGAGCATCGGCGCGGTCGATCTGCGGGCGCCCTCGGTCGAGGTGGACGGCGAGCTCGTCACGGGCGAGCTGCTGGTGGACGCCTCGGGCCGCGGCAGCAAGGCCTGCACCTGGCTGAAGGAGCAGGGCTTCGGTGAGGCGCAGGTGGATGAGGTCAACTCCCAGGCCGCCTACGCGACGCGCACGGTGCGCCTGCCCGACGATCTCGACGTGGACTGGTCCTGCCTCTACGTGATGCCCCAGTCGGGCACGAACCGGCGCTCCGGCCTCATCTACCCCATCGAAGACGGCCTCCAGGTCGTCAACCTCGTGGCCTACGACGGCCTCGAGCCCCCCACGGACCCGGCCGCCTTCGACGCCTTCGCGGAGGCGCTCGCGGTGCCGGACGTCGCCGAGGCGCTCAAGGACGCCGAGTACCTCTCGCCCATCCTTCGCTACAAGGCCGCGTACCACCGCTTCATCCGCTTCGACCGCATGGCGAAGTGGCCCGAGCGCTTCATCGTGCTCGGCGACGCGCTCTGCGGCGTGAACCCGGTCTACGGGCAGGGCATCACGATCATCGCGCAGGAGGCCGAGGTCCTGGAGCGGCAGCTCGCGTCCTTCGACGCCCGTCGCTTCCAGCGCGCCGTGGGCCGCACCGTCCTCGTGCCCTGGCTCATGGGCGTGGTGGAGGACCTGCGCTGGCCGAGCTCGTCCGGGCCCATCGGGCCGCTGCGCCGCCGCCTGATCACGCGGGTCGTGGAGCAGGTGCACCGCGCGGGTCAGCGGGACCTCACCGTCTACCGGGTGCTGGCCGAGGTCATGCACATGACGAAGGACGCCCAGGCGCTGCTCCGCCCCTCCATCGCCTGGCGGATCCTGCGCTTCGGCGGCCCCCGCCGGGATTCTGCGCCGCAAGCATCGGACGCCACCGCGCCTGTCGGGGAGCGACCGGCTGCCTAGCTCCGCTGCAGTCGCCCGGGTTTCCCCGCGCGTGTTCTGCTAGATCGCAGGGATGCGCCAAGCTCTCCTGCTGCTCGCCATCCTGCTCACCGCCTGCCCCGGACGCCCGGGCAGTGACGACGACGACGACGCCTCGGGCGACGACGACGACTCGACCGAGGAGCAGCCGCCCAGCTACTGCGAGGAGCTGGGCCTGAGCGAGCAGCCCTGGAGCGACGAGGCCGGCGGCACCCTGCGCCACGAGGTCATGGCCGACTTCACCGTGCCGCTCATGGACGGCAGCGACTGGACCTTCTCCGAGCAGTTCACCGGCTGCGACGTGCTCGTCTTCGTGCCGGACGCGCTGCCCGTCTCGCAGCTCGACCCCGGCTCGATCTGGCGGAGCGACGTGCTGGAGCTGGCCATCGCCTCGCCCGCGAACGCCCACTACTTCTTCGTGTCGACGAGCTCCGTCGAGGCCGCCGGCCAGGAGCGCCTCGCCGCGCTCCAGTCGCAGGTGGACGAGGCGCTGGGCCTGATGGATCCCGAGGACTCGGCCTGGTGGGCCGAGCGCCTGCACGTGGTCAGCGTGCTGCGCAGCGGGCTGGGCAACGACGTCGGCTCCCTGCTCGGCGGGGTCGGCCAGCGGGGCTTCGCGGTGGACCGCAACCAGCGGGTGCGCGGCCTGGGCAGCCTGGCGGACGTCACGCGCTACAACCAGGCGCTGAGCGACGCCGAGATGTGGCCCTGGGAGGCCAACCTCGCCAACGCCCGCTACGAGCCCATCTACCTCAACTGGCAGGCCGAGATGGACGCCCACCTCGCCGCGGACACCGAGCTGCTCGAGATCCCCGTGTTCGAGGGCGAGGTCACCGAGGAGTTCACCGACGTGGAGGTGGAGTTCCCCGCCGCCTCGGAGCTCGCGAACTACGACACGCTCGAGATGCTGCTGGAGAGCCGCTGCCCCAACGACAACGCGCCGGAGCTCGGCAACTGCGGCGCCTGGGACTACCTGGGGCACGTGTGGCTCTTCGATGAGGCGACGGAGACCTGGATCGAGCTCGCCCGCTACATCACGACCTACCACCGCGAGGGTCGCTGGATCCTCGACGGCAGCGCCGCGCTGGTGCACCTGCAGGAGGGCGGCACGCGGACCATTCGCTACACCCAGGCCCCGGGCTGGAACACCCAGCCGACGAAGACCTGGCTGTCCTTCCGCTTCAGCAACCGGGGTGAGGGCATGAAGCCGACGCAGGCCCACACGCTCTGGGGCGGCGGCGGCTT
>JAJDAI010001269.1 GCA_029261955.1 Deltaproteobacteria bacterium
GTCTCGTAGTCGTTGCCGATGGGCACCGTGCCCTCGCCCTCGTCGCGCGTGGGAGCGCAGGCGGCGAGCAGGATCGCGAGCAGCAGGAGAGTTCTCATCGTTGGGTGCCTCCGGGCCGAGCCTCTGCCGCAGCGTACGCGAACCGCTCGGCATCGACCCGGGCGTGTTCGTCCCGCAACTACCAGTTCAGATCGAAGAAGGTCTGGCCCCAGCAGCCGACCCAGCCCTGCGCGTCGAGGGCGCAGCCGGTGCGCAGCCCGTTGGTCACGGACTCGAGGCCTGTGGCCTCGGGCTGGCCGCGGTACAGGTCCGCCGCGACGTGGCCCCAGCACTCGATGCTGCCGTCGTTGTGGGTGGCGCAGGCGGAGTAGCGGTCGACGGCGACAGCCTCGAAGTCGGTGCCTGCGGGCGGGACCATCGTCGAGCCGCTGGCGAAGCCCCAGCAGGTCAGGGAGCCGTCCGATGCGACCGCGCAAGCGACCTGGTCTCCCGCGGCGATGTCCAGGAAGCCGCTGTCCACGGGCGTCGTGGTGACCGCGTTGGAGCCGTTGCGCCCCCAGCACTGCAGGGCGCCGGTGCTGTCGCGCGCGCAGCTGTGTTCGCGTCCCAGCGCCAGCTGCACCCAGACCCCCGAGGTCGGAGCTCCGCTCGTCTGGCCGTGCCCGTCTGCCCCCCAGCAGGTGATCTCGGCGAGGTTGTCGATGCCGCAACAGTGGTTTCCGCCGCAGTCGACGTCCGTCCACGAGCCCGTGGTGGGGGCGTCCCCGATCTGGCCGAAGAGGTCCTCGCCCCAGCAGGCGATGTCGCCGGCGGGCTCGCGCGCGCAGAAGCTCCAGTTTCCGCCGACGATCTGCTCCCAGTCGGTGCCGGCCGGCGGGTTGGTCACCCGGTCGTTGCCGTTGTAGCCGACACACTTGATGCTGCCGTCGAAGGTCACGCCGCACATCGTGATGGCAGCGCCCGAGTTCAGCGCGACGGTGGTGAGCGGCTCGTCCATGCTCATGGCCTCGGACAGGCCTTGCGTGTAGGTGCCCCAGCAGACGAGGTTGCCCGTCGAGCGGAGGGCGCAGGCGAAGTCGACGCCGCCGGCCAGATCGACCCAGGGGCCGGCTTCGGGCGGGGCGAAGTTCACCACCGTCGAGTTGCCCCAGCAGGTGGGGCTGCCGCCTTCGTCGATGGCGCAGCTGTAGCGGAAGCCGGCGGTCGGCGAGCTCCAGAGGCCGGTGGACGGGGCATCGCTGACCTGGCTCTGGGTGTCCCGGCCCCAACAGACGACTCCGGTGGTTCCGGTGGCGCATGCGTGGTTGTCGCCGAGCGCGAGGCCCGAGAAGCCGCCCAGGGCCGGGGTTCCGCTGATCTGCCCGTCGGCATCCTCGCCCCAGCAGCTGATCGCCCCGGTGTCCGAGCGGGCACAGGAGAAGTTCTCACCCGCTGCGACCTCTTCCCAGGTCTCGGTGGTGGGCGTTCCGCTGACCTGGCCGTGGACGTCGTCGCCCCAGCAGACCAGGTCGTTGCCCGTGGTGATCGCGCAGGCGTGCCGTTCGCCGGCGGCGACCTGCAGGAAGGTCTCCGAGCTCGGCGGCAGGGCCCCGGGGTTGCCCTCCGTCGAGTCCCAGCAGGTGATCGCCTCGGCGTCGTCGATGGCGCAGGCGAACTCGTCGTACATGGAGACCTGGGTCCAGACGCCGGTGTTGGGGGCGTCGTCGGCGACGCTGCGGGGGTTGGAGCCCCAGCACTCGAGGGCGCCGAGGTCGTCGATGGCGCAGAGGGTGCCGTAGCCCGCGGCGACCGAGGCCCAGGGCCCGGGCTGCTCGATGGTGGTCGTCGCCTCCACCGGGTCGCTGCTGTCCACGCCGTCCTCCGCCTGGATGGTGCAGATCCAGGGGTCGCCGCCGGACACGTCGGCGCCAGCGATCGTGTCACCGGGGCGGTGGGTGGCCGAGGTCGCGCCGCTCCAGGGGACGCCGGCGACGGTCCAGCTCACCGAGTAGGAGAGCGTCTGGCCGTCGGGGTCGAAGGCCGGGGAGCGGACCTCGCAGACGAGGTCGTCGCCTTCGTAGGGCGGATCCGGGGCGATGCCGATGAGCGGCTGGCCCGGCGGGGTGTTGGCGATGGTGACCTGCGCGGTCGCTGAGGGCCCGTCCAGGCTGCCGTCGCTGGGGATGACCTCGACCGACCACAGCTGCCCGATGCCGGTGGCGTTCGCCGGGATCTGCTCGTCGACCTGGGCGGGGTCGAGGGTGCTGTTCAGGCTCCACACGTAGGTGTAGTCGACGGCCAGACCCTCGGGATCGACGGAGGGGCTGTCGAAGACCACGGTCAGCGGGTCGGCGGTCTGGGGCTCGGCGGGGTCGATGTGGATGACGGGCTGGGTCGGAGGCTGGTCCTCGGTGGCGTCGTCGTCGTCTGCGCTGTCGTCGTCGTCGCCAGAATCGTCGTCGTCGCCAGAATCGTCGTCGTCGCCGGAATCGTCGTCGTCCGTCGGGGCGGAGTCGTCGTCGTCGTCCGCCGAATCGACGTCGTCATCGGCCGAGTCGTCATCGTCGACGGAGTCGTCGTCATCGGCCGAGTCGTCGTCGTCGTCGTCGCCCGAATCGTCGTCGTCGCTGATGTCGTCGTCGTCCGCCACGCCCTCCGCGCACTGGCCCTGGTCCTCTCCAAGGAGCCGCTCGCAGGCCCATCCGGGCGGGCAGGAGGAGCTGTCCTCGCAGGAGATCCGCGACGGGTCGTCGTCGAAGCTGCAGCCGGCCAGCAGCACCAGGAGCGCGAGCAGGCGGATCACCACCGGCCCACCAGGCCGAGCGCGGCGCCGCCTTCGGGCAGCGGCCAGGCGGTGGGCAGCACCGAGGCGGCGCGCGGGGCCTTGGGGCCGCTCGTGGTCGCCGTGATCACGAAGGCCGTGAGCCCGCCCAGGCCGAGGCCGATCGCCCCGGCGAGCAAGCCGTTGGACGCGTCAGCCGAGGCCTGCCCGTCCTGCCGGATGGTCTCCAATTCGTCGTAGGGCTGGAGCCCGGCGTCCCAGTCGGTCTGGGCCTGGGCGCTCAGCCCGCCCTGCCAGCCGCTGAGCCCTCCGAAGAGCGCGCCCGCACCGAGCAGCGAGGCCCCCGCGACGATCCCGCCGGGGGCGGGGCCGCTGGGCTGCGTTGTGCTTCCGCCCTCGGGGAGCAGGCCCCTCAGCCGGCGCTTCGCCTCGGTGACCTGCTCGGCGTAGACCGGCCACGCAGCCGCCGCCTTCACGAAGGCCGCCAGGTCGGACGCGGCGCGGTCCTCCTGGTCGAGGCACTGGTTCAACATCCCGCGCCAGTACAGAAGGAAGGGCTCGCCCGAAGCGTCGTAGGACCGCGAGACCTCAGCCAGCACCGGGCCGACCCGGGCCAGGGCTTCGGCGGCCGCGGTGGCCTTGCCCGCGGCGACGTCCGAGCACTGTGCTTCGTGGGCCGCCGCGGCGCGCTCGGCGACCTCGACCGCCGCCGGCGCCTGGGCCAGCGCGGACCCGGCCCACAGCAGGAGCAGCAGCCCCAGGACTCCACGTGCCGCAGGCGGCTTCATCTTCGTCCTCCCGACACGACGCGTGGCCCCACACCTCCTTTTACCCCGGGACCGCGGGCATTTGCAGCGCCGTCGCCGCCCCCGCCCGGCGGGAGGTGGACGTTCCGCAGTCCATCGGCCACGATCCAGGGCCATGACCGCCCGCCGCAACTGCGGAGTCCTCCAGATCGAGCCGACGGACTTCTGCAACCTGACCTGTCCGATGTGTCACCCGCAGCAGGGCTTCCGCCCGAACCTGCACGGGGACCTGCTCAAGGGCTACATGGACGGGGGCCTCTTCCGGAAGATCCTCGACGGGATCGAGCGCAGCAACGTCTGCGTCGACCACCTGATCTTCCAGTGGCTGGGCGATCCCTCACTGCACCCCGAGCTCTTCGAGATGCTGCGCTACGCCCGCCGCAAGGTCAGCGATCGCTTCGAGTACTTCCGCATCGACACCAACGCGATCCTGCTCAGCCCGGACCGCACCGAGCAGCTGATCGACGCCTACCTCGAGGACCCGCTGGTCCCCGTGCTCATGGTCTTCAGCCTCGATGCGATCAGCCGCGAGACCTACAAGAAGGTGAAGGGCCGGGACTACTTCGACGTCGTCATGGCCAACATCACCCACTTCCTGAAGCGGCGCGGCGAGCTCGATCTGGACACGATCACCCTGAACGCCGAGTTCCAGTTCGTTCTCCAGGACGGCAACGCGCACGAGGCGAAGGACTTCATCGACCACTGGGATCGCGCCTGCGCCGAGGGCCGCAACGGGGTCGGCTACAACGACATCATGGTCAAGCGCATCAGCGTGGGCACCGGCGGCGAGAAGCAGCATCGGAGCGACAAGCTCTACGCGGACACGATCCGGGGCTTCGGCATCGAGCCGTTCCAGAAGCCGCACCTGGAGCTGAAGCTCTGGATGGAGCGGGCCTGGGAGGAGCACGACGACCCCGAGTCCACCGCGACCGACCTCGACCTCGGTGAGACCGGCGTCGCGTCCCCCAACCTGGCGAACGCCTGATGGCGGGCAAGGCCAGGCCGAAGGGCGCGCGGGGCTCGTCCCTGCTGCGCGTGCTCACCAAGCGCGAGGCGGAGGCGCCGGACGGGCCGGTCGTGCCGAACACGCGCATGCCCTGCCCGGGCCTCTGGAAGACGCCGGTGATCCGCTGGGACGGCGAGCTGATGGCCTGCTGCGCGGACGTGGACGGCGAGATCGCGGTGGGCAACCTGCGCGACGCCGACTTCGACGAGCTGTGGTTCGGCGAGCAGATGACGGAGTACCGGCTGCTGCACATCGAGGGGCGCTTCGACGCCATCCCCAAGTGCTGGTCCTGCGGCGGCATCAACTTCTACAAGATGTCGCCCGAGGAGGTCCGCTCCTACCTGGGTGAGGTGGGGCGCATGGACCTGTGGCCGTCCTACACGGGGCGCATGGGCCTGGACGCCGCCTCAGTTTGAGTCGCGGCCGCCGGAGAGCAGGGAGCGCTTCTTCGTCCGGGCGGTCTTCTTCGGCTCGGGGGCGCCGCGCAGCTGGTCGAGCTGGCGCAGGGTATGGTCGAGCTCGCCCCGCAGGTCCTTCTTCTCGGTCGTGACCTCGTCGCGCTGACGCCAGGCGTCCTCCAGCTCCAGGGTCTTCTTCTCGACCTCGCGGCGCAGCCCCTCCAGCTCGTAGCCCTGCTCTTCGGCCAGCGCGGCCAGGCGCGCGGCCTCGGCCAGGGTGGCCTGCCGGGTCGCCTCGGCTTCGAGCTTGAGGGCCTCGAGCTTCGTCCAGGCCTCGTCGCGCTGGCTCTGGGTCTCGGTGATCTCGCGGTTCTTCTTGGTGAGCTCGGACTCCAGGCTCGACGACTCGAACTGGACCTCCTCCAGCTGCCCCGTCATGCGCGCGTACTCGCCCGAGAGGGTCGCCAG
>JAJDAI010001270.1 GCA_029261955.1 Deltaproteobacteria bacterium
CTGGCGATCCACGACGGCCAGCGACGAGCCCCCCGCCGATCCGTGGGCAGACGCCGTCTCCCTCGAGCAGGTCGCTCGCATCCAGGAAGGCTCGACCGAGCGTCGCCTGGTCCCGGTCCTGGGGCCGACGATCGCCCACCGCCGGGGCGCCGCACTCGAGACGCGCCTGCGGGCCCTGAACCGGCTCGAGGAGTCGGGCGAGTTCACCACGCCGCTCTACCGCGCCCTGTTCCGCGGCGCGGCGACTGCCGCCATGGCCCCGACCGTCGCGGTGCTCAGCTCCCCGTCGCAGAGCCTCTTCGCGGACGGGGTGCGCCGCACCCTGGCCTCGGCCGTGCCCGACGGCACCGACCGCACCGCCGCCGTCTCCTGGACCCCGATGCCGGACGAGCGCGGCGGCGTGCTGGGCCAGGTCCTGGACTGCGCGACCCACGTCGTCGTCCTGCTCAGCCGCGACGTCCTCGCCGAGCGGTCCTTCGTCGGTGAGCTCCTGCGCGCCCTGGAGCGGGCTGGTCAGAGCAGCGAGGCCCCCTTCCCCCTGATGCGGCTCCAGTGCGTCCTGCTCGACGGCGTGCCCGATCTGCGGGAGACCGGCGAAGAGGGCTGGACCGCAGCCTGGGCGAAGCTCGCGGACGAGCTCGGCCACTCCGGCGTGGCGGTGCTCGCGCCGGCCCTTCGACAGGTGCCGCTCATCGCCGGCGCGCGCGTGCTCCCCGGGCCGGTCGCAGCCAGCGTGCTCAAGGGGCTGCCGCGCTGATCCGGCGAGCGCTTCTCGACGCCTCCGCCGACGTCTGCTAATCCCGGCGGCCGATGGTCCGCTACTACCAGCGCGGCGACGAGGCCCGCCTCGACCTGCAGGACCCCCGCGCGATCGACCGACACATCGGCTGGATGCGCCTGGTCGCGCGCTACTTCCGCTACCGCGTCGAAGGCCTGGAGCGCATTCCCCGCGACGGCCCGGCGCTGTTGACGCTGAACCACGGGCCCTTTCCGCTCGACGCGCCGCTGCTCGGCATGACGGTCTACGACCATCAGGGTCGGCTGCCGCGCGCGCTCACGGACCACCTCGTCTTCCGGATGCCCGGCATGCGGGAGCTGTTCACAGCGGTGGGCGCGGTGGACGGCCGCCATGAGACCGCCGCAGCGCTGCTGGAGGCGGGCAACCTCGTCATCGTGATGCCGGGTGGCGCACCCGAGGCCTTCAAGCCGAGCCGGCGCGCCTACGAGCTCTATTGGCGGCAGCGCACGGGCTTCGCGCGCCTGGCGATCGCCCAGCAGGTGCCGGTGGTGCCGGCGGCCTGCATCGGGATCGACGAGCTCTACACCGTGCCCTTCGACATGTTCGAGCTGGGCAAGAAGCTCAGCGGCATCCGCTCGCTGCCCCTGGGGCTCATGTGGGGCCTCGGCCCCCTGCCCCGGCGCGTGCCCCTGACGCACTGGATCGGCGAGCCCGTGCACCCCGAGGTGCCTCCCGAGGCCGCCTCAGACGAAGAGGCCGTGCTCGCGTTCCGCGACCGCGTGGTCGCCGCCATGGAAGACCTGATCGCGCACGGGCTCGCCCAGCGTGCCGACGCCGGAAGGCCGACCCCGTGACCCGACCCCATCCCCCCCTCCGGTCACTCCCGTTCTACGCGCTCGCGCTGCTCGTGCCGCTGCTGCTCGGCACCGGGCTGCTGACCTGCGTCGCCTGGACGGCCCTGTGCGCCTACGGCATGCAGGCGCTCTTCCCCGCCGCCCGCACCCGACACGTCGCCGGGCCGCTGATGGCCGCCGCTGGCAGCATCGCGCTGGTCTTCTTCGCCGCGCAGGGCCTGCGCCCGCTCTCGCTCATCCTCTTCGCGCCCTGGATGATCCTCATCGGCCTGCGCCAGGCCAAGCCGCTGCGCAGCGCGACGGCGCGCCTCCCCATCCTGTGGGTGCTGCTCTGGGCCGCAGCCGTGGCGGGCTTCTACAAGGTGGGCCCCTACCCCGCGCCGACCGACGACTTCCTCTTCGCCACCCGCGAGAGCCCCGTGCCCGAGGCCCTGGACGAGGACGCGCGCCTCGCATCGGTCCGGGTGGTGCGAGCCGCGCTGCGCGGCGAATCGGTGCCCGGTGAGTTGGCGCCCGCCCTGGCCGAGGTGCCCCCCGGGCGGGTGTTCGTGACCCTGCTGCGCGCCTCGAAGCGGGATCGCCTCGCACGCGGCTTCGGCGACGAAGGCACGCTGGCAGAGAGGCTGGCCCAGGCGACCCAGGCCGCCATGGACGGCGCGAAGCCCGCCAGGCTCTGGCGGAGGGACGTGGACTCGCTGCGCATCTGGATCGACCTCGCCGGCCCCGAGCAGACCATCCGCCCCACCGCCTGGCGACGCGGGATCGCGAAGACAGTGAGCGCCATCATCGGCCAACGGCCGCGCTGGGACATGGTGGTCTACGACGCAGAGCCCGGCATCGATGGCTTCGCGCTGGTCGATCCGGAGAGCGGCGAGGAGGGCATCGTGCTGCCGGCGGACACGATGATCCACGGCTGGTTGAGCCCCCGGTCCCGCAAGCGGCGCTACCGCCTCGACAACTTCGAGGCCATCTGGAAGCAGCTGGCGAAGCGCGCCGGCAGCGACGCCGAGCCCGGCGCGGTGACCTTCCGCAACTTCCGCACCCGCTCCTTCGCGCAGCCGGACCCGGCGGTCGAGCGAACCGTCGAGCTGTTCCGCGCCAACGTGCTCTTCGAGCAGGCCATCGACGAGCCGGTGCTGCTCGACGGCATCGACCGCATGGGCCGCTGGTTGCTCGGCACCGTGGAGCCCACCGGGCGCTTCGACTACGAGTACTTCCCGGCGCGGGACCGCCACGGCCGTGGGTACAACGAGGTCCGCCACGCGGGCTCGGTCTACGGCCTCTTCCACATGGCCAACCTGGCGCGCGAGGAGCCCGCGATCACGGGCTCGGACGACTACCTCGAGGCCGGCCTGCGGGCCCTCGATCGCGTCTACCGGAACCTGGGCACGCCTCCGGGTGTCGATGAGGCCGAAGGCTTCGTCACCTTCCTGGAGGGCGAGGACGGCGAGAAGAGCAACTCTGGCTCCCCCTCGCTGACCTTGATGGCCTTCCTGGAGCGCCCGCGGGGCGAGGAGATCGCCGACGAAGCGCTTCGGGAGCTGGCATGGCGCGAGGGCGACGAAGCCATCATGGAGGGCCTGGCGAAGACGCTCGTCCAGATGATCGACGACGACGGAAAGGTCTACAAACTCTGGAGCGAGGCCCTGCGCGGTGGCGGCGTGGAGAAGGAGCCCCTCTACTACCCGGGCGAGGCCATGCTGGCCCTCGTGACCTACTACGAGCACACGCAGGAGCCGAAGTGGCTCGAGGCGGCGAAGGCGATCGGCCGCCGGCAGATCACCCACGCGCGCAAGCCCTGGATCGTGCCGGACCATTGGGTGATGCAGGCGCTCGACCACCTCGACGCGCTCGAGCCGGAGTCCACGGAGTGGCGCGACGGGGCCTACATGATGGGGCGGCGCTACCTGCGCGAGCAGTTCACCGGCATCGAGCCGGGCGCGGCGGACGCGGCCCGGCGCGCCGGGGTCACCCAGCCCCACCCCCCCATCCCCGACAAAAGGGGCCGCGACCCCCCCCAACACGGGATACCCCCCCCCCCCCCCCCCCCCGCCCCGGGCGAGGCGCAGGGCGGCCGGGCCCCAAAACCCAGGCGG
>JAJDAI010000128.1 GCA_029261955.1 Deltaproteobacteria bacterium
GCCCGGGCCTTCGGCGAGCGCTACGGCGGCGACGGGGTGCTCGGGCGCGAGGAGCGGGTGGCGCGCGACGCCGACGGGCGCGTGGCCACCGCGAGCTTCGATGGCTGGTCCGGGGTGGGCCTGATGGCTCCGCCCGCGACGGTCCCGCCTCGCAGCCTGCAGCCCCTGCCGCCGCCGACGGTCGAGCCCATCCCCAGCACCTGGCAGCCCTCCCCCTGGTGGGACGCCGAGCGCGGCCGCGCCCTCTGGAAGGAGTTCGTGGACGAGCACGAGGAGCACTGGCCTCAGCTGCCCGCGGCCTACGAGCTGAGCCTGATCGGCCTGGGCGAGCTGGCCGGGCCGATGCTGGCGAAGATCTACGTCGAGGTCCGGGACGTGCGCCGCAGCGGGCGCATGAAGCGGCGGGTGGCTCGCTGGCGCTCCGCAGGCGGTCAGGGCGGCGACCCCGAGGTGGCTCGCTGGGCGGCGATCCTCGACCTGAAGCTCGACGCCGAGGGCTGGCGCCAGCTCTTCGCTTCGGCCGGCTACCCCGCGAGCGTGTCCGCCTTCGCCACCGAGTCCATCCGCTACCGGGACCTGGCCCGCCAGGGGGAGGGCCGCGGCGCCTGGACCCTGCGCTTCCCCGCAGCCTTCGCGCCGCACGTCTGGCGACACAGCTGGGAGAACGACGTCGACCCGCTGCTCATGCTGTCGATCATGCGGGCTGAGAGCCTGTTCCGGCACGACGCGGTCAGCCGGGCCGGCGCCCTCGGGCTGGTGCAGGTGATGCCGGCCACCGGGGCCCGCGTCGCGGCCCTGGCCGGGGACTCGGACTTCCGGGTCGAGACCCTGCTGGAGCCGGAGCAGAACATCCGGCTCGGCACCTTCTACCTGGGCCGCTTGCTCGATCGCTTCGGCGGGCAGTTCCCCCTGGCCGTGGGCTCCTACAATGGCGGCCCGCACAACATCGGTCGCTGGCTGCGTCCGAAAGTCGGCATGCCCTTCGAGGAGTTCGTGGAGGAGATCGCCTTCGATGAGACGCGTCACTACGTCAAGAAGGTCACGAGCTACTACATCATCTACACCGAGCTCTACGCCCCGGGGGACCAGGTCCTGCTGCCCGCGGAGACGTCGGCAGACGACCCGACGGTGATCAACTTCTGATGCGAATCCTGCTCCTTCTCCTCCTCGCGATCCCCGCCCAGGCCGGCGACAGCATGCTCTGGCCCGAACGCCTCGAGCCGCTGCCGGTGCTGTCGGCGCCCGCTCCCCTGCCCTCGCTGTCGGCCCAGACCTGCAACGCCTGCCACGGGCAGATCCACGACCAGTGGGCGCAGTCGGGTCACGCGCAGTCCGCAACCAACCCTGCGTGGTTGGCCTCGAAGGCGGCGCTGGGCGATCCCCCGGCCTGCCAGGACTGCCACCTGCCGCTGATCCAGCAGCGCGCCGAGCTGCCCCGGGGCCCCGGCGGAGGCGGCGCCGCCGGCCGCACCGCGAACCCGGCCTACGAGCCCACCCTGGCCCTCGAGGGCGTCACCTGCGTCGTCTGCCACGTGCGCGACGGGATCATCCTGGGGCCGCGCGAGCTGCCGCCGGAGCAGGCGCCCCACCCGGTCGAGCAGGACGAGGCTCTGCGCGACGCCCGGGCCTGCGCCTACTGCCACCAGCACGCGCTGCCGGGCGCCGAGGACACGCCCTTCCTCGACACCGTCGGCGAGTGGGAGCGCTCCGCCTTCGGGCAGGCCGGCATCCCCTGCCAGGACTGCCACATGCAGCGCGTCAGCGGAGCCATCGCGGGCTCCCGCTACGCCGCCTTCGCCTCGCACGGCGGGCTGAACAACCGGGACCCGGCTGCGCTTCGCCGCGCCGTGACCCTGATGCTGCGCATCAAGAAGGTCCGCTTCGAGCGCGGCGACACCGTTCGGGCCTCGGCCGAGCTGCTGAACACCGGCGCGGGCCACGCGGTGCCGACCGGCGATCCCAACATCCGGGTCGAGCTGCGCTTCGAGCTGCTCGGCCCCGCCGGCAAGCTCGCGAAGAACACCGAGCCCACCTCGCACTGGCTGGCGCGCGAGGTCCAGGCCGAAGCCCCCTTCGCCGAGATCTCCGACGACCGGCTCCAGCCCGGCGCCTCGCGGACCTTCGACTTCGGCGGTGAGCTGCACAAGAAGCAGGACCCCGGCACCTTCACCCTGCGGGTGAGCCTGCACTGGTGGGCCATGAGCCCCGAGCAGGCCCAGGAGCTGAAGCTGGGGCCCGAGGTGGTGTCCGTCGAGTTCGCCGAGCAGCAAATCCGCTTCGAAGTGAACTAACCTCGCGCCTCCTTCTGGAGGAGGCTGCCTTGGACCCACTGGTCTATCAGTACACAGTCGGCGGCGTCGTGTTCGGCGCGGGCGTCGTCTACGCATGGCGTCAGGGCTACGTCGGCCTGTCCGGGCCCGGTCTGCGCAACCTGCTGATCCTCTTCGGCGGCCTCGCGGTCATCGCCGGGCTCCAGGTCTGGTTGCAGTACGGCACGATGACCGAGCGCCCGGCGGTGCCCTACACGGGCAAGCCCTACGTGCGCGAGCAGCTCGGCACCGGCCTCGACTACTCGATCATGGTCGCCTACTTCGTCGGGATGCTGGCGATCGGGACCTGGTTCGGTCGGAACAACAAGTCGACGAAGGACTTCTTCTTCGGCGGCCAGCGCTTCTCCTGGTGGCTGATCGCGTTCTCCATGGTCGCCACGACCATCGGAAGCTACAGCTTCGTCAAGTACAGCAAGATCGCCTACGGCTACGGCATCGCCTCGTCGCAGACCTACCTGAACGACTGGCTCTGGGCCCCGCTGCTCATCTTCGGATGGCTGCCGCTGCTGTACTTCAGCCGGATCGTCAGCATCCCCGAGTACTTCGAGCGACGCTTCGGGCGCCGGCAACGCCAGGTCGCGACCTGGCTGCTGCTGACCTACCTCATCGGCTACGTGGGCATCAACCTGTTCACGATGGGCCAGGCCCTGCACATCCTGCTGGGCTGGGACATCCGCCTCGCCGCGATCCTCGTGGCGACGATCTCGGCGGTCTACGTGACCTTCGGCGGGCAGACCTCGGTCATCATGACCGACCTCTTCCAGGGCGCGATGCTGCTCGCCACGGGCCTGGTCCTGCTGGTGCTGGGCGCGGCCTACATGGGCGGCTTCGACGCCTTCTGGGAGCACCTGCCGCGCGGCCACCGCATGGCCTTTCCGGACTTCAACTCCGACCCCAGCTACCCCGCCGTCGGCATCTTCTGGCAGGACGCCATGGCCAACTCGGCCATGTTCTACTTCCTGAACCAGGGCATGGTCATGCGCCTGCTGGCCGCGCGCTCGGTGCGGGACAGCAGGCGGGCCGTGATCACGGTCTTCCTGATCCTCATGCCGATCGCGGCTGTCGTGGTCGCCAGCGGCGGCTGGGTGGCCCGCTCGCTCGTGCACGCGGGCCTGCTCGACCCGGCCGTGCCCGGCAAGGAGGCCTTCTTCGTGGCCGCGGACCTGCTGGCCGTGCCCGGCGTCTTCGGCCTGGTCATGGCGGCGCTGACGGCCGCGCTCATGTCCACGGTGGACACCCTGATCACCGCCATCGCGGCGATCGTGGTCAACGACGTCTACCGGCCCGCCCGCCCCGACGCGAAGGACGCGGAGCTGCTCAAGGTCGCCCGGCTCAGCTCGGTCGGAGTGACCCTGCTGGGCATCGGCCTGGTGCCCGTGTTCATGCAGTTCAACTCGATCTACGCGGCCCACGGCGCCTTCACGGCCGCCGTGACCCCGCCGCTGGTCGTGGCCCTGCTGCTGGGTGTGTTCTGGCGCCGCTTCACGCCGACGGCCGCCCTGATGACGATGGTGGGCGGCTCGATCGCCATCTTCGCGTCCATCCTGTGGCCCCAGCTCATCACCCCCGTGGCGCACGGCGTGCCGATGATCGACGTCGAGCCGGGGCTGCTCGCCGGCAAGGACCAGTACAAGTACATGCGCGCGCTCTACGGCCTGCTCTGCTGCGGCGTCATCGGCGTGGTCGTGACCTTCATGACGAAGGCGCGCCCGCTCGAGGAGGTCAGGGGCCTGGTCTGGGGCACCGTCTCCGACGCGATCGCCTGGTACAAGGGCCGACCGGGGACCGAGGACGAAGGCCGCTGGGCCGCCGTGAGCAGCACGGTGCTCGGCGAGGACGGC
>JAJDAI010001271.1 GCA_029261955.1 Deltaproteobacteria bacterium
GCAGCGGCGCGTCGGGCGCGTAGACCATGGGGAGGGACTCGGCGACGTGGTTGTCGACCGACTCGCGGTTGGAGACGCGGACACCGGTCAGGTCCTGCGGCGACCAGAGGGTCGGGTCGCCCGCTTCCTTGTCGGCGCGCGCATCCGCGGCGTCCGAGGGGCGCGGGATCGACGCGATGGGCGTGCCGTCGGGCGGCAGACCACCGTCGAAGTGCATGGCCACCTCTTCACCGAAGGCCCAGTTGGACGGGTAGCCCGGGAAGCCCGGGTTGAAGATGTCCAGGGCGCTGTAGGTGATGGACACGCTCGTGGTGTTGAGCGGGTAGCTCTGCGGGTCGCGCAAGAGCTCCAGGCGCGTCAGGTCGGCCGGGTCCTCGGCGTTGTTGGAGAAGGTCAGCCGATCGCCCACGTCCACCGTGGTGAAGGCACCGAGGGGGCCGCGGTTGTTGATCTGGATGAAGCAGGCTTCGTTCAGATCCGGGCCCTTGGGGGACACGAACTGCCACTCGTCGGCGGCGTTGATCGCCGGCGAGAAGAAGTACGCGAAGGACAGCACCGACTCGAAGGGCTCCGACCCATGCTGGGTGAAGGAGCCGTTGGAGTTGAAGAGCCCCGTGACACCGAGGTCCAGGTTGGTGCCCTTGAGCTGCATGAGCACCGCGTCCACGAGGCCGCCGCGCGGCTCGGGGCCGGGGAACAGCTCGCCCGGGTCGTAGCCGACGCCGACCGGCTTCACGCCCGCCTCGCCGGTGTTGTAGCCGCAGCTGCTGAAGAGCAGGCCGCCGCAAGAGAGCAGGGCAAGGCCGCTGCGGAACAGGTTCGTGCGCATGGTGTGCATCCGTTCCACCCCTTACCAGCCGGTCCCGAGACCGATGTAGAAGCGGAAGCCCGCGGGCTCCCGCTCATCGGCGCGGGTGGTGATGGAGGGGTCGGCCGAGTTGGTGTAGACGCCGTCGCCGTCGACGTCGCCGCGTCCGGAGACGGGGGAGAAGCCGTAGGCGACGCTGAAGCTGCTGAACCACTGGGACCGGTTGAAGAGCATCGTTCGAATCCGCAGCTCGAGGCCCACGTCCGCCAGGACGTAGTTGCCGTTCTCCTCGGCTTCCATGCCCGGCCACTCACGGACCAGGAACTCGTTGGCGCCGACCTTGCCGCCCTCCTGGCCGTCCTTGTCCGCGACGACGTCCTCGCCGAAGTAGCTGGCCGTGTCCACGCCGTCCTTGATCCGGTAGGACCAGAAGTTGCCGACGGTGCCGAAGACCTGCAGGTAGATGGACTCGAGGTAGAGCTGGCCGATCTTCTTGTCGATCTGCCGGGCGAGCGGGAAGCGGTACTGCATGTGCAGGATGGCGCTGGTCTCGCCGGAGAGGCTGAAGGGCTCGTAGCCGGCGAAGTAGCTCTGCGACGCGAAGGGGTTGCGGAAGTTCCGGCTGACGCCGCCACCTCCGCCGCGCATCTCGTCCCCGTAGGGCACGTTGCGGTCGATGATCCCGAGGTCGAGCTCCACCTGGAAGGTGTGGTCGAGGCTGACCCCGTCCGGGCGCTTGAACGGCATCGAGATGTACTCGGCGTAGTTCAGCTGGAAGCGGTTGTAGAAGTACCGCTTGAAGATCTGCCCGTCGTCCATCTGCGCGCCCGCCGTGCTCGGGTTGAGCGAGACGGTGTGGTTGGGCTGCCAGTTGAAGACCAGCACGCGGCCACCGCGCGGGTTGATGGCGCCGCGACGCCCGCCGAAGCCGGGGCTGAAGAGCGAGGCGCTCAGCGTCTGGTTCGAGCGGAAGCTGAGCGGCCGGTAGTCCTTGCCGTCGCTGATGCCCTGGATGGCGGTGATGTACTGGAAGGTCGAGATGTCGATCTTGAAGATGCCGGAGATGGGCAGCGTGATGCCGCCGTAGCCGCCACCGAAGAGGTAGCCCTGCTTGCCCGAGGCCAGGAACTGGTCGTCGGTGGTCTGGCTGGACCCGTCGTCGTCGATGTTGAACCAGTAGGGGAACTTCAGGCTCTGCAGCATGCCGCCCACATAGAACTCGGCCCAGCCGGACTTGTTCGTGTAGGTGCCCTGGAGCCGGACGTTCTCGCCGGCCTGACCGAGGATGAAGAAGGAGTTGGTGTCCAGCACGTCCTGGGTGAAGAACTGGAAGCCGACGGTGACGCCCACGTGGCTGAGGCTGCTGTTGCGCAGCTCCAGGATGGGGATGATCGCCGGGTTGTGCGCGATGGCGCCGTGCACCGGGTAGGACTCGGTGATGCCGGAGTAGTCGGGGTAGACCTCCTGCGGCTTCTCGAAGCCGACCGTCGCCTGGTCGATGACCAGGGTCGTGTCGTCCACCACCTTGTTGTGGAACTCGTCGCAGCGCAGGCCGTAGGGCTCCCAGCCGAAGGACGTGTAGTTGTCGTAGACGAGGTGGCCCTTGGGGCTCAGGCTCGGGGTGAAGGCGCCCGAGATCACGTTGGACAGCTGCAGGATGTAGGCGTTCTTGAGGTACTGGTCCTCGGGGCTCTGGCCGCAGACGACCGGCGTCTTCATGCCGGGGCGGAAGAAGAGGCCCGCGGTGGCGTTCGGCGAGACGTCGTCGCCTTCGGCCAGGTCACCGGCCTCCTTGAGCTCCTCGACCTCGGTCTGCTCGACGATCTTGAACTCGACGCGGCGGTTGGCGGCGAAGGCCTCCTCGGTCTCCTCCTCGACCAGCGGCGTCTCGGCCCCGTAGCCCTTCGCGCTGAGGCGGTCGGCGGCGACCCCCTTGTCCACCAGGTAGGCGACGACGGCGTCGGCGCGGCGCTGGGACAGCTCGAGGTTGTACTCGGCCTCACCCTGGCTGTCGGTGTGGCCCGCGATCTCGATGGAGACGATCTGGGCGTTGTCGAGGATGGTGCGGCCGATGGCGTCGACGAGGTCGTGGGACTCCGCCTTGATGACGTCGCTGTCGAGCTCGAAGAAGATCTTCTCGCCGATCTCGATGGCGTCCTTCGTCACGCGGATCGGGATGCCGTCCGGGCAGCCGTCCTTGTCCTTGTACAGGTTGAAGTTCTCGCGCTCGTCCGGGCAGGCGTCGTCGGCGTCGAGGATGCCGTCGAGGTCCGCGTCCGGCCGGCCCGCTTCGAGGCGCGGGTTCAGGCGGAAGACGTTGTAGATGCCGCCTTCACGATCGGAGGTGAAGTAGATGTTGCCGTCGTGGCCCCAGTGGGGGTCGCGGTCCTCGTAGCGGTCGAAGGTCAGGGCGCGGGCGCCGGTGCCGTCGGCGTTGAGGATGTAGAGGTCCTGCTGGTTGTATCGGAAGGTGCCGAAGACCAGCTGGCTGCCGTCGGGCGACCAGTCGAGCATCTCGATCTGGGTGCCGTCCTCCCACTTCGTGAGTTCCTCGATGGCGCCGCTCGCGATGTCGTAGGTCCAGATGTTCTGGGTCGCGTCGTTGTACTTCACGAACGCGATGGTCTTGCCGTCGGGCGACCACGAGGGGTAGCTGACGCGGCGCAGGGCCGGGTTGGCCTCCGCGGTGTCGCTGCCGAAGTAGTGGAGCGGGTAGTTGTCCATGTGCTTCGTCTTGAGCCAGTCGGCCCAGTGACGCAGCTTGTCCTTCTTGCCCTTCTTCTTCTCCGACTTCGGCTCCTCGTCGTCCAGGCCGCGCAGCAGGCGCTGGTAGCGCCGCTCGTCCTCGGCCATCGGGTCGACGTCCTTCCAGTAGTCGGCGTAGAGGCGACGGCCCTCGGCCTCGGCCTCATCGAGGTCGATGTAGCAGAGGGAGTGCCAGTCGTAGCCGTCCTGGTTGGTGCCGAACTCGGTCCACGAGGTGTTGTTGCGCGCGACCTTCGTCTTCGGCACCTCTTCGGGGCAGACCGTGACGATCTTCCGCCCGTCGGGGCTGAAGTCCATGATGCCGTTGTCCTGCGCCGGCACGCTGAAGGTCTTGTAGAAGTGCTTCGACGCGAAGGTGGCCGCCGGGTCGCGCTTGTCCGCGTAGCCGATGGTGTCCGAGAGCGGAGCGAGCTGCTCCTCGCCGAAGAAGCCGATCTGGCCGCTGCCGCTCCGGCTGAGCTGGGTGCGGATGTAGCTCTTGCCGTCCGGCGAGATCCGGGTGCCCCAGCCGTAGATGCCGTTGGCACGCTCGCGGTCGCTGCGCCACTTGTACTTGGCGCCGCCCTTGAAGCCCTTGACGTGCTCGATCTTCTCGATGTCCTCGGGCCGGTCGGTCTTCCAGTAGGGGAGCGCGCTGTCCAGCAGCGTGCCGATGGCGGGGTCCTTCATGACCTCGTCGCGCACGCGGCCGTACTTCTCCTCGGCCCACGTCAGCCAGTCGGCGTGCAGGTCGTCGGCGGAGATGTTCAGCGTGTCTTCGATGACGCTCAGCCAGTTGGGGGTCCAGCCCTTCTCGTCGCGCTTGAGCGCGAAGGACTGGTAGACACCCTCGCCGAACCGCTCCTCCAGATAGAGGGCGAAGCTGTACCCGCTCAGGTAGTGGCGGTTGCCGTCAAAGCCGCCGTTGGAGCCCTGGTAGTCGGCCATGTCGTCGAAGTTGAGGAGCATCCCGTCGAGCACGTCCATGCGCATGCGCATGTCGCGGTTGGCCGTCCAGTTGTTGATGCCCGCGACGTCCGTGTAGTACTCCGCGCCGCCCTCGGTCCAGAACCAGGGGTCGCCGGTGCCCACGAAGACCGAGGCCTGCGCCGAGGTGTTGATGCGGCCGTCGGACCAACGCACGGAGAGCACCGCGCCGAAGCTCTCCTCGGCGAAGACCTGGTCGGCCTTCAGCGAAACGACGTGCCCGAACTCGTGATACATCACGTTCCGAAGCCAGTCGTGGTGGCCGCGCAGGCGCCACAGCAGGTCGCTGTGCCGCGCGGAGACCACGATCCAGTCGTAGTTCGGCACCGTGTAGCCCGTCAGCGTGTCCGTCTGATCGAGCATCACGATGTTGACGGTCTCCTTCAGGTAGTAGTTGAACTGCCCGCAGACCAGCGGATACATCTCCTCGGCGACGTAGGCGGTCTTGCGCGCGGTGAACTCACCGTTGACCTGGTGGTCGTTCTTGGGGTTCTTGCTCTCCGGATAGAAGACGTTGAAGTGCTCCGTCTTGATGACGTTCCACTTCAGGTCCGGGTAGTTCCGGAAGAAGGCCAGCTTCGCTTCAGCTTCGGGCGGTGCCATCACCACGAACGTGGGGATGAGCAGCAGCGCGAGCAGCAGCGTGCGGAGCGAGCGGGGCGAGGCGTGGGTCGACATCACAGCATGCACCTCAGAACCGGTAGGAGAGGTTGCCGCCGAGGGTCCAGCCTCGGCTGGGGCTGATCTCTTCGATCGGCCACAGCCAGTTCCGGCGACCCGCGATGGTGTAGTTGAAGTAGACGTCGATGCCGAGGTGCAGCGTGGGGTCCGAGATCAGGCGGGCGCCTACGTCCATGTAGAGGCCCTCGCTCCCGGGGATCTCCGCGCAGTCCTTGCAGTAGGGCACCGAGTCCACGGTGCTGCCCCACTTGCTGGCCAGTCGGTAGTTGATGTCCAGGCTGCCCTGGATGGCGATGTACTTGATGGGCTGGACGGTCAGCTTCACGTCGCCGTGGATGACGTCGCCCGGGTCGAGGCTCTGGTTGAACTGGTTGTTCTCGGTTTCGACCAGGTACATCACGGTGTTCGTCGGGTTCAGCGTGTAGCCCACACCGGCTTCGATGCCGAGGACGTACAGGTGCTGCTTGTAGCGGGCGGAGAAGTCCCACCCCCACGTCCCGCCACCGGTGACGATCGTGACGAGGTTGTTTGGCCCGCCGATGTAGGAGCCGGGCGACTCGGCGCCCGAAGGCATGCGCATGTCCAGCGCGACGAGCAGGCTGTTGCTGATGCGCCCGTCCTCGCTCTGCATGCGCAGCGGCTGGAAGCGGATGCCGGCGTGCACGTCGCCGAAGCCCCAGGAGGTGATCGGCGTCTCGCCGCCATCCTCATCGAGCATCCGGTTGTTCCAGACCGAAGCCCAGACCAGGGGAATACTCGCGGTGAAGTCGAGGTTCTTGCTGAAACCCCACGCGAGGTTCAGCTGGAAACGCCGGTAGTCCCAGCGGCCGTCGTTGGCCTCCGCTTCCCAGTGCTCCCCCTCGGTCATCCCGACGTTGGCCGGGTCTGACCCCAGGAAGTGGCTCGTGGAGCGCTTCCAGGAGAAGTCCAGCTCGGCGACGAGCCAGGACTTGCCAGTGATCAGCGGACGCTCGACGTCAGCTTGGGGGATTGCCTCCTGCCGCGTGTGCGGCTGGAGCCAGGAGGCGAACGCTGCGACTGGTGCGGAACACAGCAAAGCTGCGGTCGCCGCGGCCAGGAGCCTCGTCTGGATGCGCATCGGCACTGCCTTTCTTGCCGGATCCGGGGCCGGTCAACCGTGCGCCGGAACGGCGCCCCCGGGGTACAAAGCCGCGGCAAGACACCACCAGCGGGCTGTCTTGTCAAGGCTGCGGCCCGTCTCGTGTGCCCCACATCGAGGTGCCACCGGGTCGCGTACGGAGGGGACCCCGGACCGTCGGAAGGTACCGCGGGCGGCCTGCGCGCAGGTCAAGGGGGGGTCAAGCCCTGTCAATCCTGGGCAAGCGATGTCAACGGAGGCGCGGGGCGGTCAAGAACGCGTCAAGGCCGGGCCGCCGCGCGCCCGGGCTGTGCCCATCAGGGACAGGACTCGAGGCTGTCGATCCAGGCGCCGACCACCTCGAGCCCCCTGGGATCGGGGATCGACGTGCCCAGCGGGGGCATGGAGCCGCGGTCGCCGGGGGTGAGGCGAAGGAAGAGATGCGAGGCCTCCCGATCGCCCGCGCGGATGCGCACGGCGTCCTCGGTGGGGCCCACCCAGTACTGCACGTCGACCTCGCACGTGCGCGTCTGCTCAAAGGGCGTGTCGAAACGCAGGTCCATCGTCAGCTCGGGTGGCGTCCAGCCCCCGGGGCGGTGGCAGTGGGAGCAGTTCGCGTGCAGCCACGCGCGAGCGCGGCCTTCGATGGGCGCCGTGGCGTCGGCGGGATCGGGCAGCCCGTCCCCGGTCGGGAGGTCGGTGACGCCGCGATCGGCCAGGTGGTCCAGCTGAGGCACGACCTCCTCGCCGATGCACACGTCCCGGCTCAGTTGCTGGGTCGTGGGCCCCAGCAGGACCGGGGGGGAGCCGTGGCAGTAGCCGCACTCCGCCCGCCCGGGGAAGAGCCAGTCCAGGCTGCGGCCGTCGACCTCGGCCGGGTGCGTCTCCGGCTCGGAGAGCAGGATCGCGTCGTCGCCCTCCCAGCGGTAGGTGTCAGCCCGCCAGCCCGTGGGGGTGCGCAGCAGCACGCGGGTCTCGATGGGCCCGTCGTCCCCGGCGAACTCCTTGAAGACGACCGAGCCCACCGGCAGGTCCCATCGCTCGCCGCGGTCGGTGGCCTCCCCTCCCCTGGGCAACATCAGCCAGCGGCGCTTGCCGGAGCCGTCCGTCCACAAGGGAGACGCGACCTCGTAGCGGACCAGCTCAGGCGCCGCGGTCGAGCCCGTGAAGCAACCCGTCTCGGACAGGTGCTCCGGCAGCGGCTCGTCCGGGTCGAAGAAGGGCTCGGGCGCGGTGAAGCAGCTGCGCTCGGCCGGCTCGGGCTCCTGCTCGAAGCAGGGCAGGTCCACCGGGTCGGGCTCGTCTTCCTCGGGGCAGGCCACCAGGAAGAGGAGCAGCGGGATCAGGAGCCGGTGCATCGCCGCGCAGGGTAACCCCACCGTCGCTCGAAGGACGAGGGGATCCTGTGAGAGTTGATGCGGTTCACCTTGGACGTCGCCCTTGCCCCCACCCGCGTGGGCTGGTACTTGCCGCCGCGGTGCTGATCCGACTCGCCCTCGCGCTCGCATTTCTGACGAGCGCCTGCCTCCCCGAGAGCCGCGCCCCCGACCTGACGGGGGTGCCCGTGCGGCTCACGCTGCTGCACACCTCGGACATCCACAGCCGGGTCTTTCCCTACGACATGGTCCCCCAGTTCACGGACCAGGAGCTGGGCCTGGACCCCGACAGCGGCCCCTACGGTGGAGCCGCGCGCATGACCCCCAACGTCCCGCGCGCGCGCGAGCGCAGCGCGCGGGTCCTGCACCTGGATTCGGGCGACGTGTTCCAGGGCGCGCCGGTCTTCAACGTCTTCAACGGCGAGGTTGAGGTCCGCATGCACGGCGTGCTGGGCACCGACGCGGCGGTCGTCGGCAACCACGAGTTCGACGAGGGCGCGCAGAACTACGCCGCGCAGCTCCAGCGGCACTCCAGCTACACCTCGCTGGCCGCCAACTACGACTTCGCCGACTCCGAGGACCCCTGGAACTCCCGGCTCGAGGGCCTGACGGATCCGGTCGCCATCTACGGCCTGGACGGGCTGACCGTGGGCGTGGTCGGCATGGCCAACCTCTCGTCCATCACGTCGATCCACGAGGCGGACAACAGCCTCGACGTCATCGCGCACGACACCATGAGCACGGTGATGCACTGGACCGCGGTGCTGAAGCCGCAGGTCGACATCGTCGTGGTGCTGACGCACCTGAGCCTGGACGACGACATCGAGATCGCGCGCATGGACCCCAACGTCGACATCGTGCTCGGCGGCCACCTGCACGTGGCCCTGGACCCGGTGAAGGTCGTTGAGTCCGAGGTCGTGCCCGGCAAGCGCACCGTGGTCAGCCACGCGGGCGCCTTCGCGAAGTACGTGCAGCGCCTCGACTTCGTGGTGCAGGACGGCAAGGTCCTGACGCACACCAACGAGCTCATCCCCATCGACGCGAGCATCCCCCAGGACGGCGAGATGCTCGAGATGCTCGACGAGTACGAGCAGGACATGAACGAGCAGATCCCG
>JAJDAI010001272.1 GCA_029261955.1 Deltaproteobacteria bacterium
CTGCTCGACCACCTGCTGGAGCTGCGCACCCGCCTCATCAAGGCCGGCGTCGGGCTCCTGGTGGCCCTGGGCATCTGCCTGCCCTTCGGTGCAGAGATCTTCGACTGGCTGATCGCGCCCACGGAAGGGCGCTTCCCCGAAGGCTCGGGCTTCATCTACACGCAGGTGGCGGAGAAGTTCATCACGGACCTGAAGGTCTCGCTCTTCGCGGCGGTCTTCCTGGCCTCGCCGCTGCTCTTCGGGCAGGTCTGGGGCTTCGTGGCGCCGGGCCTCTACAAGCGCGAGCGGGTGATGGTCATCCCCTTCGCCCTGGCCTCGACCCTCTTCTTCTGCGCGGGCGCGGGCTTCTGCTACTACGGCATCTTGCCGCTCGCGATGGACTTCTTCCTGAAGTTCGCGACCGACGGCATCGACGCCCAGATCAAGGTGTCGGCCTACCTCAGCTTCATGACGCGCTTCTTGATGGGCTTCGGCCTCGTCTTCGAGCTGCCGCTGGCGATCTTCTTCCTGTCCCGCATCGGCGTCGTGACGGCGAAGGGCCTGGCCGCGAACCGCAAGTACGCGGTCGTGATGGCCTTTCTCGCCGGGGCCATGCTGACGCCGCCCGACCCCATGAGCCAGGCGGCGCTCGCCATCCCGATCATCGTGCTCTACGAGGTCGGCATCATCACGGCCCGCATCTGGGGCAAGGAGCGTCCCGCCCCGATCGAGGACGAGGAGTCGGCCGAGGCTTGAGCCCCGCTTCAGCGCTTCGCGGGCTTCTCGGGCTCGGGGGCCGCTTCCGCCTCCGCCTCCATCGACGCCTGAACCTGGGCCGCGAGGTCCATGCCCCACTGCTGCCCAAGGACCATCGACTCCTGGGTGATCTGCGGCATCGCCGCGACCAGGGCCTCGCCCGCGTCGGTCTTGTAGAAGTCCACGGCGGCCTGGAGCGTCTTGAGGTCGTAGGCCTTCACGTAGAGCGGCACGACCATCTCGACGAGGTGCTCCGGCTTCGCGAGCGCCAGGAACTTGTCCGCGTAGTCCTGCGGGATCTGGGGGTTGCTGGTGAGCTGCGCCATCATCGCCTCCATCACCTGCTTGCCCATGTCGGCGGAGCCGGTCAGGGTCATGAGCTCGCGGGCTAGCGCGTCCTTGGCGGCTTCGTCCGCGGCCGCGGCGGGCGTGGCGAGGAGCAGGGCGAGGGTGATCGTGACGAGGGTGCTGAGTCGCTTCATGGGTCTGGAACCTCCGGCGCGCAGTCTAATGCGAAGTGCCGGGGGCGCGCAGAAACGAGCGATCAGCCGCCGGTCGCCTTCAGCACCGCCTGCTCCACGGCGGGGCGGGAGAAGCCGCGCAGGGCCTGGCCGTTGACGACGATGAGCGGCACGCCGCTGTATCCATTGCCCGCCTCCTGGTACTCGCGGCGGGCTCCGTCGTCCTTCTCGATGTCCTTCTCCACGTAGGGCAGCCCGGTGGACCGCAGCCAGGAGCGGGCCTTCTTGCAGTAGCCGCACCAGACGGTGCTGTAGAGGGTGATGTCGAGCTTCGCGAGCTGGGCCTCGTCCAGGTCCTTGAAGGCCGCCGCCGCGGCGGGGTGGGTCTGGTCGGGCTTGGGCTTGGGCTTGGGCTTGCGGTTGCGGCGCAGCGGCTGGGGAGCCTCACGTCCCTCCAGCCGAGCCGGCAGGTGATCCACCTGGGGCATGGCCTCGAGCAGCGCGAAGCGGCGGCCGTCCTGAATGCGTTGGGCGAGGGCGTCCGCGCGGGTCCGATCCGAGGACGCGCGGGGCACTGCCTTCAGCTCCCGCAGCACCTGCACGTAGCCGCTGTGGCCGTAGTCGGCGTCCTTGTCCTGGCGCAGGAGCTGGCGCTCGATGGCGAGGGCGCGGCTGTATCGATCGGTCGAATCCGCGCAGCCATGCAGGAAAACGAGTGTCAGCAGCGTAAGCAAGAAGCGCATGGTCCCCGAACCCGGTCTGTTTCGAGTCGGTAAGATAGGTCGCCGCCTCCCTTGCGGGAAGGGGCACGCAGGAGCTGCTTGTGCAGGAGCTGAAGTCCGATGTCGCCCTCTCCCAGGAAGCCGCGCGCTACATCGCGCAGGGGCTCCGTGCCCTGGCCTACCTGGATGGCCTCCACACCAGCGAGCTGGCGCTCGTCGAGGCGTTCGAACGCGCCTACGAGCTGCCGCCCACCGACGGCAAGGACTTCGATCCCGCTGGCGGTGGACCGCTCGCGGGTGATGAGAAGGAGGTCTTCCTCCGCACCCTCCAGCTGATGGCGCTGGCCGACGGCCGGATCTCCGGCAGCGAGGCGAGCTGGATCGAGCGGGTCTCGGAGCAGCTCGAGATCGACGCCGCGCGGTGCAAGGAGCTCGAGCGCGACGCCAAGATGCAGATGCTGAGCTCCCTGTCGGGCGTGACGGCCTTCCGCGAGCAGGCGGTGGGCGTGGGTCGCTCCCTCGGGCTCTCGGACGCCGACATCGACGACGTGCTCGGCGCCGAGTAGAGCCGTCCGGCCTCGCGCCGGACGCTCCCCCACTCAGATCGTGTGCGGCTGGCCGGGCGACGTGACCGTCGGGTTGCGGCTGTTGCGTCCGCCGCGGGTCCCGCGGGCGGAGTAGCAGGTGGCGCGGTCCCGGCCGCTCTCCTTGCTGACGTACAGCGCCTGGTCTGCCTGCTCGATGAGCTGGGCCTGGCTGCGGCTGTCGTCGGGCCAGCAGGCGATGCCGATGCTCACCGAGCACCGGAAGGTGACCGGCTTGCCGGCGTCGCTCAGCACGAAGGCCTCGGACCGGAAGGACTCGCGGATGCGGTCGGCCAGGATCTGGGCGCCGGCGGCGTCCGTGCCTTCCAGCAGCAGGCAGAACTCCTCGCCGCCGTAGCGCGCGGCCAGGTCGGTGCCCTCGCGCACGACGCCGCCGAGCAGGCCCGCGAGGCGCTTGATGACCTCGTCGCCGGCCGGGTGCCCGTAGGTGTCGTTGACCAGCTTGAAGCGGTCGATGTCCATGAGCAGCAGGCTGAGTTGGAGCCCCGTGCGCTCCGCCCCCGCGATCTTCTGCGCGAGGACCTCCTGGAAGCGGCGGTGGTTGGGCAGCCCGGTCATGCCGTCCGTGACGCCGCGCGTCTCGGACTCGGCGAACATGCGGCCGTTGCTGACCGCGGCGCCCACCTGGTGCAGCAGCACGTGCAGCCGCTCGGCGTCCTCCGGCTCGAAGTCGGGCCAGGAGCGCCGCGCGACGACCACGGCGCCCACGGGCTGGCCGTCGCCACCGGGCGGCACGACCGGCAGCACCAGCAGCGAATGCAGGTCGTTCTCGGGCCCCGCCTGCTTGCCGAAGAGCACCGGCAGGCGGCTGCAGTCGGCCAGGTCGGTGCGCTCGATCGTCGTGGCGTGCCGCACCGCCTGGGCGAGCAGGCCCTCGGTCGGCGCGATGAAGAAGGGCTCCTTGGGGGGCGCGGGGTCGAAGCCGACGCTCGCGATGACCCGCAGCGTCTCGCCCGCCTCGTCCGCCACGGCGAAGGCGCAGGCGTCCAGGCCCACGAAGCGGCCGGCGGAGCTGACCACCGCCTGGGCGATGTCGTCGATGCGCACGTGGCGGCTGACTTCGCGGCAGGCCTCGTAGAAGGCGTGGTTGTTGCGCATGTCCTCGCGCACGGCGCTCAGGTCGACGGCCCGCGTGATCAGACGGGCGACGAAGTCAGCGATGTTTCCGGCGAGCTCGCGGTTGCTGCCCGTCAGGGACTCGGGCTCCAGCGCGTCGACCACGACCACGCCCCAACGTCGGTCGCCGTCCACGAGGGGCAGGGCCAGCACCGCGCCCAGGGCCGAGGGATCCTCGCGGTGCACGACGCGCGGGTCGTCGGCGCGCACGGGGGCGAGGCAGACCGGGGCACCGGCCTTGAAGGCGGCGCCGAAGATGCCGTCGCGGGCGCCGACCTCGCCGATGAGGTCCGAGGTCGCGCCGGCCCGGCTCACGGCGAGCAGGCGGGTCCAGTCGTCCTCGCCGTCGGGGCGGTAGACGGCCGCAGCGTAGGCGCCGGTGGCGGTGACCAGCACGGCGCAGGCGCGGTCCATGTCCTGCTGGAGCTCGCGGGCGATGCTGCGCAGGTCGCGGTCGCGGTCGTCCCCGGGCGGCTGGACCGCGGCGAGCGTGGCCGTCGTCTCCGAGCGCAGCGCGCCGGACTCGTTCTCCAGGGCGCGAAGGCGGGCGCGGGTGCGCTCGTGGGCGCGCCGCTCGCTGGAGAGCGCGCTGCCGGGCAG
>JAJDAI010001273.1 GCA_029261955.1 Deltaproteobacteria bacterium
TCCAGGCGAGCAGGCCGCTGCCCGACAGCGTCGCGCCGGGCGGCAGCGCCAGCGCGGTCCAGTCCAGCAGGTCCTCGCCGGGGTCCGAGGCCTCCAGCGCGGCGTCCGCGGCCGCGCCCTCGACCACCGCAGCGAAGGGGGCCGCACCCACGGTGGGCGCCACGTTGGCCACCAGCACGGGGAGACTCAGCTCCGTCGAACCGCTGAAGGAGTCGGTGGCCGAAACCACCACGTCGTAGGCGCCCTCGTCCGCGAACGCGCGGCTGACCGCGACCAGATCGGAGCCTGTTTGGGGGGGCTCGCCGTCCCCGAAGTCCCAGATCAACTCCACGGCCTGCCCGAAGGCGTCGGCCGCGGTCACGGTCCAGCTGGCCAGCTCGCCCTCGTCCAGCGCCGCCGGGGCCTGCACCAGGGCCAGGCTCGGGCCGGTGTTGGTGATGAGCACGGGCAGGGTGATCGTGGTCCCGAGCCCCTCGTCGTCCTCGGCCCGCAGCAGAACCTCGTAGGAGCCGGGCGCCGCCCAGCTGTGGCTCGCGGCCGCTCCGGACGAGGCGGGGGAGCCATCGTCCCAGTCCCAGGACAGGGTCAGTGGATCGAAGGGCTCGTCCTCGAACTCGGCCGCAAAGGACAGGCTGTCGCCCAGCAGGCCCGCCGGGCTCGCGGAGAGCGAGACGAGCACGGGCGCGACGTCCTGCACCTCCAGCGTCGCGGAGGCGAACTCGACCCGGCCGCAGGCATCTTCGCTGCGCAGGCCGATGCTGAGGGACTGCGGGCCGTCGAGGCTGCCGGCATCGAAGACCGGGGACGACCCGCTGCCGTCGTCGAACTGGCCGTCGCCGTCGAGGTCCCAGGACAAGCTGAGCGGCCCCAGGTCACCGGCGTCCGTGGCGCCCCCATCGAGCGTGATCTGGCCGCCCTCGGGCACGGTGTAGGGGCCTCCCGCGTCCGGGGAAGCGTCGGCGTCCAGGGCCGTCGCGAGCAGGGCCTGCGCCAGCATCCGGGACGCGTCGGCGCTGTTCGCCGGCTCGCCATCGGCCAGGGAGGGGGGATGCAGGTTCACCGCGATCGCGCGCCGGTCGCAGGTCGCCGCCACCACCAGGTTCCCGGCGCTGTCGTCCGCCACCTGCAGACCGAGGGCGGAGAGGGGCGGGTTGCCCTGGCCCACATCGGCGAAGCGCAGGTCGCTCAACCCGTCCAGGACCGGGTGGCTCGCGTTGGAGGCCGCGAGGTCCACGTTCCCAGCGACGGAGGCCGGGCCGGCGGCCGCGATCGGCGAGTGGCTCGTCGCGAAGCGTCCCGTGGGCAGCACGCCCGTGTTGAGGGCGCCCGCCGCGAGCACCACGGCGCCGCCGCCATCGAGGTAGTCCGCCAGCACGTCACCGAGGGAGGCCGGCGATGCCCAGGGCGTGGTGCCCCAGAGCAACACGACGTCGAAGGCCTGGAGCACGGACAGCGCCGGCGTGCCGGTCGAGAAGACGGTCCCGAAGTCGGCGGATTCCAGCAGGCCCGTGGCGACCAGCGCCTGCTCGGTCGCTTGGGCTTCGGCCACGCCGTCGGTGGTCACGATCAGCACCGAGGCCGCCGCGGGCGCAGCCCACAACAGCACCGCGAGCACGGCGCAGGCCACGGGCCGGAGGAGGGCGGATGCTGGTAGGTTCGTGATCAGAAACCCTTGTCCCGAAGGCGGTCGACACCCGCCGGAGCCAGGATAGCCCCGATGCGCCTCCACCTCCCGCTCTTGCTCCTGCCGTTCCTGCTCGTTCCGAGCCTCGCGACCGCGCAGAACAAGGTCCTCATCAGCTGCTCGAACGGTTCGGTGAACTGCGAGCTGAACTTCGACGCCGCCATCGAGGTCTGGGAGGACGCGGGCGCGCAGGTCGAGATCGTGCACCAGTTCAGCGCGGCCTTCCTGGGCCAGATCACGAACGGCGACATCCGCCTCATCGTCGTCGCCAGCCCCGTCTTCGAGCTCAACTACGAGAGCCCCACCACGAGCCTGCCCGACTTCCTGCCGGGCTTCCTCGCAGGAGGAGGCCGGGTGGTCTTCCTCGCGGAGCAGGAGACGAGCGAGTTCGACTTCAGCAACGCCATCATCCGCGACGAGCTCGACAAGCTCCCCTTCCACGGCCTCAGCCTGAACCTCGACGAGGGGCTCAACGCCGGCTGCAACAACTACGAGACCGACCTCTTCGGCACGCACGCGCTCACCGAGGGGCTGCAGTCCTGGCACTTCGCGTCGGTGAACACGGTCGGGGGCGGGACCCCGCTCATCCGCTTCTCGCGCAGCGACGACAGCAGCCAGGCCACCCTGGCGGCGGTCGGCACCTCCAACGGCGGCGACGTCGTGCTCGTCGCCGACCGCGACGGCTTCGCGACCGACTGCTTCGACGAGACCGCCGAGACCCTGAGCCAGGGCTGGATCGACGACCAGGCCGCCTTCTGGCTGAACCTCTACGGGGACATCCCCGCGGTGGACGCCGACAACGACGGCTTCTCGCCCCCCGAGGACTGCGACGACACCGACCAGTTCGTGTTCCCCGGGGCCGAAGAGTTCTGCGACAACGGCGTGGACGACGACTGCGACGGCGACGTCGATGGCGACGACGACGAGTGCGAGGACACCCCGGACGACGACGACGACGCCACCGCGGGGGACGACGACGACGACGACGACGCCACCGCGGACGACGACGACCTCGCCCTGCCGGACGACGACGACAGCTACACACCCGACACGGGCGAGTGGTCTTCGGGCTGCTGCGGCAGCAGCCAGGCCGGCCAGGGAGGCGGCGGGCTCGGCGTGCTGCTCTTGCTGGGGCTGGTCGCGATCCGCCGGCGCTAGCCGCGGCGGGCCATCTTCGGGGGCGCTAGCCGCGGCGGGCCAGCTTCGGTGCGCTAGCTGCGGGGCGCGAGGACGAGCGGCAGACGCTCGATCCCCTGCATCGTCCACGACGCGCCGGGGTGCTTCTCGGCCATGTACTCGGCCACGCGGGCGAGCGCGTCGCTGGCCACCTGGGCCACGTCGTCGCCCTCGATGACGAAGAGCAGGTCGCCGTCCGCCTTCACGGTGGGCGCGGCGATGCGGACCTGGAAGGCGTTGATCACGCCCCCGGTGACGCCGGCGGAGGTCTTCGCCTCCTGCAAGGCCTTGCGGGTGCGGCGGCGGGCGGCGGGCACGGAGTCCTCGGCGGGCTCCGAGGGCTCGGCCTCTGCCGGCGCGGGGCGGCGCAGCTGCTTCAGTGTGTCCGCGAGGTCGAGGCGGATGCGCCCATCGGAGTCGGCCGGCTTCGGGGCTGAGCCTTCCCCTTCGGGGGCGGGCGGCGGCGGGGCCGTGCGAATCGCGCTGACGTCGCGAATGCGAACGCGCCGGCGCCGGCTCGTCGGCTCCTGCTCCACCTTGGCGGCGGCCTC
>JAJDAI010001274.1 GCA_029261955.1 Deltaproteobacteria bacterium
CGGACGGCAGCAACTTCGGCTGCGACCTGACGATCGTGGGCCCCGAAGGCTGCTCCTTCGACTGCGAAGTCCAGACACGCGCGAACATCGCCGACGACCGGACCTGCCGCGAGGTCAGCGACCTGGCCCGGATCAACGGCGCCGCGCCCCCGATGCTGGGGCGCTGAGGCTCAGACCCGCTCGAAGAGCACGCTCAGGCCCATGCCGCCGCTGATGCACAGCGACGCGAGGCCCAGCTTCGCCTGGCGCTGCTGCATGGCGTGCAGGAGCGTGACCGCGATGCGGCAGCCCGTGGCGCCGATGGGGTGGCCCAGGGCGATGGAGCCGCCGTGCACGTTGAGCGTCTCTGGGTTCAGGCCGAGCTCCCGGTCGCAGGCGATGACCTGCGCCGCGAAGGCCTCGTTCAGCTCCACGAGGTCGATGTCCGACAGGCTCAGTCCGGTCTGGGCCAGCAGCTTGCGGGTCGCCGGCACGGGGCCGAGCCCCATCACCTTCGGGTCCACGCCGGCCGAGGCCCAGGCGACGATCTTCGCGATGGGCTTCAGGCCGTGCTCTTCCACCGCCGCCGCGCTCGCCACGACGCAGGCGGCCGAGCCGTCAGTCACGCCCGAGCTGTTGCCCGCGTGCACCGAGCCGCCGTCCTTGAAGACGCCGCGCAGCTTCTTCATCTTCTCGACGGTGCTGTCGCGGCGGATGTGCTCGTCGGCGACGACGGTCGTGGGCCCGCGTCGCCCCGGGACCTCCATCGCCACCAGCTCGCTTGCGAAGGCGCCCGCATCCACTGCGGCGCCGGCGCGCTCCTGGCTGCGGGCGGCGAAGGTGTCCTGCTCGAGGCGGGAGATCTCGTATTGATCGGCCAGCGTCTCGGCGGTCGCGCCCATGAGCTGATCGGCGAGCGGGCAGAAGAAGCCGTCCTGGTACATGCCGTCCACGACCTTGGCGTGGCCCATGCGGTAGCCGAAGCGGGCGCGCGGGAGCATGTAGGGCGTGCGGGACATGGACTCGACGCCGCCCACGAGCAGCACCTGGCCCTCGTCGAGCTTGATGGTCCGGGCCGCCTGCACCATGGCGAAGAGGCTGGAGCCGCAGGCCTTGTTGAGGGTGTAGGCGACGCTGGACTGGGGCACGCCGGAGCGAATGCTGACCTGCCGCGCGGTGTTCGGCCCGCCGCCGGCCTGGCGACCGTGGCCCCAGATGACCTCGTCGACCTGCTCGGGCGAGACGCCCGCGCGCTCCATGGCGGCGATGGCGACCGGCACCGAGAGGTCGGCCGGGGTGAGCGAGCTGAGCCCGCCACCGAACTTGCCGATGGGGCTTCGCGAGGGTCCACAAACGTAGATGGGGTCGGTCATCTCAGAGCTCCTTGAGGGAGAGTTCGAACTGTTCGCCGGACGCCAGGTTCTTCACCTTCACGCGCCCTGCTTCCCATTCATCGGGGCCAACGAAGACGAGCTCGCGCGCACCGGAGCGCTCGGCCTGCTTGAAGGCCCACTTGGTCTTCTTGTCCTCGAGCACCAGGTCCACGCTCTGGCCCCGCGCGCGCAGCTTCGTGGCCACCTCGATGGCCGGGCCGCGCATCTCGGGGCGCAGCGGGAAGACGAGGTAGTCCAGATCGGGGATGAGCTCGGGCAGCCGGCCGGTGTCCTTGAGCAGCTCCAGGATCACGACGTCGCCGAAGCCGAAGCCGCAGGCCGGGATGTCCTTGCCGCCGAAGGTGCTGAGCAGGCGGTCGTAGCGCCCGCCGCCGCAGACGGCGCGCAGGGTGGCGCCGCGGTCGAAGGCTTCGAACACGACGCCGGTGTAGTAGGCGAGGCCGCGCACGACCGAGGCGTCGAAGACCAGCCAGTCGGCGAAGCCGTAGGAGGCCGCCAGGGCGAACAGCTCGCGAAGCTCGACGAGGGCAGGGGAGTCCGCGCCCAGCAGCGCCTCCAGGCCGTCCAGATCGCGCAGCGAGAGCGCCTCGATGATGCGATCGACCTGGCTCTCGTCCAGGCCGAGGGCCGCCATGTCGCCGGCGATGGCGTCGCGAGGCACCTTCTCCAGCTTGTCGACGAGCACGGCGACCGCCGCGAAGGACTCGTCCGGCACGCCGACCGAGTCGAGCACGCCCTGGAGCACCTTGCGGCTGGAGACCTTGATGCCGATGTCCGCTGCGCCGAGGCCGACGCGCCGGAAGAAGGTGGTGATCGCGGCCAGCAGCTCGGCCTCGGCCGCGACGCCGGGCACCCCGAAGATGTCGAGGTTCCACTGGTAGTGCTCGCGCTTGCGTCCGCGGGTCATGCGCTCGTAGCGCCAGCACTGCGGCAGGCTGAACCACTTCGCGGGCAGGGCCAGGCTGCCGCCCTTCTTGAGGATCATGCGCGCGAGCGAGGGCGTCATCTCCGGGCGCAGCGCGACGGCGCGGCCGCCCTTGTCCTCGAAGTTGTAGAGCTGGCCCGTGATCTCCTCGCCCGCCTTGCGCACGAAGAGCTCCTGGGACTCGAGCACCGGCGCGTCGTACTCCTCGAAGCCGAACTGCCGCGCGACGGCGCGGAAGTGGTCGAAGAGCCAGGTGCGCAGGCGCATCTCGTCGGGGAAGAAGTCGCGGGTGCCGCGGGGCGGGTTGAGGTCCATCTCAGCGGCCTCCGAAGCGCGGTCGGCGCTTCTCGATGTAGGCGTCCATGCCCTCGACGGCGTCGTCGCTGGCGAAGAGGCGCGCCTGGAGCTCGCGCTCCAACGCGAGTCCCTGCTCCAGGGGCAAGGCGGCGCCGGTCTGCACCGCGCGCTTGATGCCGCCCACGGCGAGGGGCGCGGTGCCCGGGGAGGTGAAGCCCTGGGCGTAGGCCAGCACGCGGTCGAGGAAGTGCTCGGGCTCGCAGTCGTAGACGTAGTCGATGACGCCCTGCTCCAGCGCGTCGTCGAAGTCCGCGGTGCGCCCCTCGACCATCCAGCGCAGCGCCTTCTGGTGTCCTACGAGCCGGGCCAGGCGCTGGGTGCCCCCGGTCCCCGGCAGCACGCCCAGCTTGACCTCGGGCAGGCCCCAGCTGCCCGCGCCCTTGCGTGCGATGCGCAGGTCGCAGGCCATGGCCACCTCGAAGCCGCCGCCCACCGCGTGGCCGTTGAGGGCCGCGATGGTCAACTTCGGGGTGTGCTCGAGCCGCGAGAGTGTCTCGTTGGCGTGCAGGCAGAAGCTGTACTTGAAGGAGGGGGTGACGTTGGCGAGCATCGAGATGTCCGCGCCGGCGCAGAAGAAGCGCGTCCCCGCGGCGGTGAGCACGATGACCTCGACCTCGTCGTCGAAGCGGGCTTCGAGGATCGCGTCGTCCAGCTGCCGCATCAGCGGGTGCGAGTAGCAGTTGGCAGGGGGCGCATCGATCGTCAGGATCGCGACGCCGTTGCGGACTTCTCGGTGCACGGTGGGCTCGGACATCCATCCTCCGGAGGGGGCCGGATTCTAGCGATCTGCCGCGGAACCGCGACCGAGCCCGTCAGTCGATCGGCATCGCCCAGTCCACGCGCGTCGCGTCGGCCAACTGGTGGTCACCGAGCAGGTCGAGCGTCCAGACCGCCTGCTCGTCCCCGTCCACCTCGACCACCCGGGCCGGCTGGTCGGGCTCGCGGCTTCCCCCGGCGCTGATCAGCACGTGGCCCGAAGGCAGCCGACGCGCGCTGCCGCGGCTGTCCGAGAACAGGCCGAGCCTGTGCTCCCAGGTCTGCTCGGCCGTGCCCTGGGCCCAGTCGATGCGGTAGAGCACCGCGCGGCTGTCCTCGTCGCCCTCGTTGTCGTTGTCGAAGAGCATGATCTCGTCCTCGCTCGGCATCGTGGCGGCGTGCTGGGTGTTGAACCACGAGCCTGAGAGCAGCTCGAAGTCCCCGTCTTCGCCGAAGAGCCACTGGAGCTCCCCGCTCGCCCGCTCCACCGCGATCACCTGGTTCTGGTGCCGCAGCGACACGACCAGCGAGCCGGTGGGCTCGTGCCAGGCGACGCTGTTGCCGTGGGTCCACTCGGCGACCCCGCCGTCGCCGTGCTCGATGGAGGTCTGGGACCACTCGCCAGGCCAGCGCTGCAGGTCGAGGTGGTCGAAGGTCGACCAGGTCCAGAGGATCTCCCCGTCCGCGTCCAGGTGGCGCAGCAGGTCGCCGTTGACCTGGGTCGGACCGCCGAAGAAGGCCACGTCGACCTCGTTCACCTCGTTGTCGAGCACGACGAATCCCCCGTCGTCCATCGCGGCGACGTCGTGGTGGATGCGCCAGGAGGGTGGGCTGCCGCTCCGGATCTCGCGCACGAGCTCCCCGGCGGGCGAGAAGACCTGGATGTTGTTGGCGACGAGGTACTCCAGGTTGCCGTCGTCGAGCAGCTCCAGTGGGCGACTGGGGCGCGAGCTCGGTGCGAGCTGCTCGGAGTCCAGGTACCAGACGACCTCGCCCTCGCGGTCCACACCGAAGCTGTAGGGGCCCTCGTAGGGGGTCCCGTTCGGCGGGTTCGTCGCGGGCGAGATCAGCGTGATCCCGCCTGGGGCCCCGTCCCCGAACTCGACCTCGATCCCGGGGATGCCGCCCGGGGCAGGACCGGTCTCGAAGTCCTGGGCAGCGCTGTGGGCGACGGACCCGTCGGGCAGAGTCGCGACCGCCTGGACGGCGTAGGTGGAGTCGCCGCGCATGCCCAGCAGGTCGAGGGCGTGCGCGCGGCCGAGCGCGGTGGACGGGCTTCGCAGCCGCCCCACGTCGTCGTTCCAGAACTCCAGCGCGACCCGCGCGTCCTCCTCCGTGGTGACCTCGGCGACGGCGGCGAGGGTCGAGGTCGCGCTGGCGGACAGCACCAGCTGGACCTCGATGTCCGAGGTGGGCGGATCGGGGTCGACGTGCGGCGAAGGGGAGTCAGCCGGCGCCGTGCAGGCGACGAGCGGGAGGGCGAGGGCGAGCGCGAACCGGAGCGAATGGGGCCACACAGGGACCTCCGCGTCATCTCCACCTCAGTGGAGAAACGCGGTTGAGCCGGCCCCCGGTGAATTTTCGCAAATTCGCGACCGCTCGCCGGCTCAGTGCCCTGCGGAGTCCGGCTTGATC
>JAJDAI010001275.1 GCA_029261955.1 Deltaproteobacteria bacterium
GCGTTGTTGCCGCCGAAGCCAAAGGCGGAGACCGCCGCCGTGCGCGGCCCATCGGAGGCCCAGGGCTCCGCCGCCGTCACCAGCCGGAACGGCGAGTTCGCGAGGGCCGGGTGGGGCCGCTCGGCGTGCAGGGTCGGGGGGCGGATGCCGCGACGCATCGCCTCCAGCACCTTGATGAGCCCAGCCACCCCCGCCGTCGTGATCAGGTGGCCGAGGTTCGACTTGAGGGAGCCCAGGGGCAGCCGCTCGGCGCCCGAGAAGACGCGGGCGCTGCTCTCGATCTCGGCGCCGTCGCCCACCTGCGTGCCGGTCGCGTGGCACTCCAACAGGCCGACCTCGGCCGGGTCGATCCCGCCGATGGCGTAGGCGCTCGCGATGGCCCGAGCCTGCCCGTCGGGGGACGGCACGAGCAGGCCCTTGCCGCGGCCGTCGTTGGACAGGCCCACGCCGCGGATCACGCCGTGGATGCGGTCCCCGGCCGCTTCCGCGTCCTCGAGCCGCTTCAACACGACGAAGCCCGCACCCTCCGCCGGCACGAGGCCATCGGCGTCGGCGTGGAAGGGCCGGCTGCGCCCGCTGCGGCTCATGGCCTTCAGCGCGCAGAAGCCAACGTGGATGAAGAGGTCGTCAGCGCAGTTGACGGCGCCGGCGAGCATGACGTCCGCCCCGCCATCCTGGAGGCGGTCGCAGGCCAGCTTGATGGCGTAGAGCGACGAGGCGCAGGCTGCGTCCAGGCTGAAGGCGCCGGCGCCCAGCCCCAGGGCCCGCTGGAGCAGCGCGGCCGGGCCGCTGCAGTTGAAGCGCTCCCGCGGGTCGATGGGGCCCTCGCCGAACCACTGCGCCTCGGCCAGCCGGCTCAGGCCGGCGGAGGGAAAGCCCAGGTTCCCGAAGATGGCGCCCGCGCGCTCGGCATCCCCGCATCCGGCGTCTCTCCAGGCTTCGCGTGCAGCGTGCAGCGTCCAGAGGAAGACCGGGTCGAGCCCCTCCAGCTCCGAAGCCGGAACCCCGAAGCCCGCCGGGTCGAAGACCGAGTCGAAGCCGGTCACGTAGCCCCCGCGGTCGGACCAGCTGCGGTCCTGCGCGTCGCCATCGGGATCGCAGAGCACCTGCTCGGGCGGCACGCGCCACCGGCCTGCGGGCACGGAGTCGACGGCCGAGCGGCCGTGCACGACCAGGTCCCAGAGGGACTCGGGGTCGAGGGCTCCGGGCAGCACGCAGGCCCGCCCGACGACGGCGATGGGGGCGAAGGACACGGCGGTCAGGCGCGCGGCGAGGGAGCGGGCGTCTCGGGGCGGGCGTGGGTCTCGACGCCGCGCAGCTCGGCGAAGCGAGCTCCGGTCTCGTCGAACAGCAGGATGTCCGAGAGGGTGCGTGATCGGCCGGACTCACGGCCCACGAGCAGGCAGCGGATCGGACCGACCGGCAGCGCGCCGGCGGTGGTTCGCACCTCGGCGATGGCGGTGGGCAGGCTCGCGCCTCCCAGGGTCCGGCGGGCCCAGAGCAGCGCCAGCTGGAGCGCACCGTCGAAGGCCGCCACGTCGATCTGCCAGGGCTCGGACAGCCAGGCCGACGCGCTCAGGCCGTGCAGCACCGCCGAGGCGCCCGCCTCGGAGATGCCGTCCACCGCGTCGATGACCTGGAAGGCCTCGCCGTGGAAGAGCACGTTGCCGTCGTAGATGACGGCGCCGCCCCAGTCGTCCAAGGCGACCTCGGGCATGCCGCCGGGCAGCGGCGCCGAGCGGGCGGTCATCGCCACCTGGGCGCGGTAGCGGGGGCGTCCGTCCGGATCGGTGACCGCGAGGGCCAGCAGCGCGCCGTCGCCGTTCCGCAGCTGCTCGCAGCTGAGGTGCACCCGGTCTCCGCGGTCGTGGAAGCCATCGAGCTGGATGCCCCGCAGCACCTGCAGGTCCGTGACCGCTTCGAGCTGGAGCTCCGGCCGGAAGGCGCGGGCCATGCGGCAGAGCCAGTCGATGACGAGGACCACGGGCACGACGGCGGTGCCGCCGATGCTGTGGCTCGCCAGGTGCGGGTGGGTCACGCTCGAGAGGTGCACGGCCATCTGAAGGGGGGCCGGGCCCTCGGTGGCCGAGAGCAGGGCCTGCGGGCGGGGCTCGCCGCCGAGCACCAGCTCGACCTGATCGGGCGACCCGCCCTCCAGCTCATCGGCGAGCATCGCCGCGCCCACGCTCAGGGGGATGAGCGGCACACCGAGCGACGCGAAGTGCGCGCTGAGCGCGGGCGTCACCATGCCGCCCTCCCAGGGGCCCCAGCCGAGCGACTTGACCAGCAGCTCCGGGCGCTGGCGGCGCTGTGCCTGCGCGACCTTGTTGAGGATCTCGTTGGCGACGGCGTAGTCCACCTGCCCGTTGTTGCCGCAACGCGCCGCGACCGAGGAGAAGAGGCAGAGCACCGCCAGCGGGTCCTCGGCCGTCGCGGCGAGCAGCGCACGAAGGCCCTGGACCTTGGTGTCGAGCACGCGGTCCCACCCCTCATCGGTCTTCTCGGCGATGCGCTTGTCGGCCAGCACGCCCGCGCCGTGCACAATGCCCTTGATGGGGCCCCAGTCGCGGCGGATCGGGGTGAGGGCGGAGGCCAGGGCCGCCGCGTCGGTCACGTCCACCGACAAGTAGCGGGCTTCCCCGCCCGCGAAGGCGATGGCCTCGAGGGTGGAGCGGATCTCGCGCCCGGCCAGGACCTGGCGCACGACCTGGCCCAGCTCCTTCGGCGCGAGGGCTGCGCCCGTGGCCTTGGCGTCCGCGAGCAGCGCCCGCTTGAGCGCCGCGTCCTCGACGATCCCGACGCAGCAGGCCGGCTCGTCCGTGAGGGCGGTGCGCCCGAGCAGGACGAAGCGCGCCTTGCAGCGCTGGGCCCAGGCGACCACCGAGGCCGCCGTGACACCGCGGGCTCCGCCGGACACGACGACCACGTCGCCCGGGGCGATGCGGGGCGTACCGGCCTCGACCACGGAGGCGACGCTCTGGAGGGTGAAGCGACGGCCTTGAGCGTCCAGGGCGACCTCACGCTCGGGTCCGCCCGCCAGCAGCTCGTCAGCCAGGGCGACCGCGAGCGCCTTCGAATCGCGCCCGCCCCGCTCCAGGTCGATGGCCTTGCAGGCCGAGCCGGCCCACTCCTGCGCCGCCGTCTTGGTCAGCGCGGCGATGCCGCCGAGCCACGCGCGCTGCGGCTCCAGATCCGTGAGCCCGAAGCCTCCGCCGGTGTCCTGCACCGTCACGAAGAGGCCGGGGCGCTCGGTGAAGGCCTGGGCCACGCTGCGCGCGACGTCGAAGGCCTCCCGGTTCACAGCGATGGCCTCGTCCTCGCTCTGCACGTCGCGCAGGCCGCCGAGGAAGATGACGCCGCCCGCGTCCGCCGGCAGATCCGTGACCACCGACGCGTCGATGCCGCGCGCCTGAAGCTCCACCGCGAGCGCGGAGCCCACGCCAGCCCCGTCGTCCGTGATGGCGATGCCACCCGCCGCCCAGAGCGTCGGGTGCGCCAGCCCCAGCGCCTGCGTCTCCACCAGCTCCAGCGCGAAGCGCCCAAGCTCGGGGGTCAGGACACTAGGGGGGGTCAGGACA
>JAJDAI010001276.1 GCA_029261955.1 Deltaproteobacteria bacterium
CGCGTCCGCGATCCAGACCCGGCCGTCGGCGCTGGCCGCGACACCCATCGGGCGCTTCAGGCTCACGCCGGCGACCCGGCGCACGGTCTGCGAGAGCCGGCCGTCGGAAGCGAAGACGAGCACGCGGTTGCGCGCCCCGTCAGCGACCCAGACCCGGCCGGTCGCGTCCACCGCCACCGAGGTGGGGTAGAGCATCGGCAGCCGGCTGGGCGCGGTGTAGTGGCCGACAGAGGTCGCGACCACCGTCGCTCCCGGGGTGGGCGCAGCGCCCCCCAGCAGGAGGGCAAAGGCAACCGCAAGCAGGCTCCAGGAGATCCTCATGGCTGCTCCTCACTGTCTTCGGGTTCGGGCGATGCCCCGGCCTCGGGGCTCTCGGCTCCCCCGAGCACGTTGGGGAGGAAGAAGGTCTCGCCCGCCTCGACGGCCTGGGCCTGGCGCGCGATCGTGTTCGAACGGAGCGCCGCTGCGCGCGCAGGAGCGTAGCCGAGTCCCTCGAAGTCGAGCAGACCACCGTCAGTGGTGTGGCAGAGCGAGCACTCCACCTCGGGCTTCTTGAGGCGCTCGTGCGCCGTGGTCACCAGGCCCTTGCGCTCGTCCACGCGGAGATCCGCGGCGTCGGGGCCACGCAGGCTGTCGATGGCCGCCTGCTGCGGACCCGTCGGCGTCCAGCGGCGACCGCTCGCGGCCGTCATGCCGATCTTGGTCCCGTACTCCCCGTGGCCGTGGCGGCCGATGCGGGAGCGCATGGAGTCGATGACGCTGTCGTAGCGCACGCCGCCGCGGCGCGAGCTCTCCAGGACCACGAGCCAACGCTTCAGCTCGGGGTCCGAGCCCGAATCGGTGACGGCCTCGGTCAGCAGGGCGAGCAGGTCGTCGTCGAAGCTGCCGACCTGGGCCGCGGAGGCAGAGGTCTCCAGCAGGGCGGCGAGGCGGAGCACCGCCGGGGCTTCACGCGCCGAGCGGTCGCTGTTGCTCAGCCAGGTCAGCTCGGCGTCGTGCAGATCCTGGTCGCGGTGGCAGGTCTGGCAGTCCACGAAGGTGGTGTGCATGTTCAGGAAGGCCCGGACCTCCTTGCGCTCCCCGTGGGGCAGCCCGGAGTGGCAGCCGGCCGTCGTGCAGCTGTTGCCCTCGTCCTGCTCGTACCAGGTCGGGATGGCGTGGAAGTGCGCCACGGGGCCTCGCTCCAGGGCGTTTCGCACCGCGCCACCGGCGCCCACCTCGTCGGCTTCGTCCGCGGCGGTCAGCGCGCTGGCGTCCAGGCGCAGGGGCGCCACGTCGACCTCCAGGGCCTGCTCCCCGCCGCTCAGCTCGTGCAGGAGGAAGGTCACGGAGAGGAAGGCGAAGCCTCCGATGGCCGCAGCCTGGAGCAGCGCGTAGCTGCGGCGCCCGATCTGGTGCAGGACCTCGATGAAGCCTCGCGGGTGCTCGGCCGGCGGCGCCTCGATGCCCAGCTGCGCCGCGACGGCGCGCAGGTGGCCGATGTGGTTCTCGGCCAGCTCCGTCGGCGGCATGTCGCCGGTCAGCGAGCCCAGGTTCAGGGGGAACACCGCCGGGGAGAAGATGACCGCGAAGAAGTGCACGACCGCGATGTAGAGCAGCGCCAGGAAGGCCTCGTCCGAGTGGATGATGTAGGCGAAGTTCAGCGCGCGACCGCCGAAGGTCTCCGCCGCCAGGTCCTCGAGCCAGAGCATCGCCCCGCTCGCGCCGATCATCGTCATGCCCCAGAAGACCGCCCAGTACTCGAACTTCTGGGAGAAGTGGAACTTGCCCTGCTCCGGCCGGCGCTCACGCAGGCCGAAGAGCCACACGAAGAGCAGGACGAAGTCCTTCACGTCCCGCGGCCGAATCATCATCGGCCAGTCCCAGACCACGCCGGCGAGGTGGACCAGCAGGCCGCGCTCGGGCTGCTCCCGCCGGCGTCGCTTCAGGTCCTTCCAGCCGAGCACGAGCAGGTAGGCGAGGTGGTAGAGGAAGGCCGCGCTGATCACGAGCGCCGCGATGCGGTGGAGGACGCGCGCCGCCTCCAGGCCGCCCAACAGCGTGACCAGGAGCGGCATCCACTCCACCGTCGCGAACTTCATGGGCAGCCCGGTGAGGACCAGGATCAGGAAGGCCAGGACCAGGATCCAGTGCTGGAAGCGCTGGTGCACCGTGAGCCGGCTGAGCGCCCGGCGCCCCTTCCGGTCGGACTGGATCGCGCGGGCCAGGGACACGAGCTCAAGCTGCTCGTCGCTCTCGCGCCGCACCACGATGTTCAGCAGCTCGAGGACGAGCAGCAGGAAATACAGGCTCATCACGCCGATGGTGAGGACCAGGAAGAAGGCGGTCACGTAGTACTCGAACTGCTGCGACTCCTCGCTCATGCGCATGTGCACGCCGGCCGCGCTCAGGGCCGGCGCCGCGTTGTCGTGGCAGCCCAGGCTGAGGCAGGTCAGGCCCCGGTTGTCCTCGTGGGTGGGCGAAGCGGGGTCCGTCGACGCGAGCATCAGGTGAGCGTCACCCGCCTCGCTCGAGTGGCAGTCCGTGCAGACCGGCGCGTTGGGGGCGCCCAGCGCCGAGGCCTTGCCGTGGAAGCTGCGGAGGTAGCTGGTGACGGCGTCGTGGCTTCCGATCTCTTCGTTGATGGCTCCGTTGCTGTGGCAAAGAGCACAGGCCCTCGCGGCCTCGCGGGCGGGGCGCTGGGCGCCCAAGCGGCTCCCCACGTGGCGAATGGCCCCGTCGATGTCTACGGGCAGCGAGTTGTCGTGGCAGGTCTTGCACCGCACCGCGGGGTCGACGCCGCGGTGGAAGGTGTCGATGAGCGCCGGCATCCGGTAGGTCGGATCGTCGTGGCAGTACAGGCACGACGACTGCCCCTCACGCAGCAGCGGGATGTCGAAGGGCAGCTCCGCGAGCAGCTCCGGGGAGTGCACGCTCAGGGCCAGGCTGCGCTCCGGGCGCTTGTGGCGGAAGTCGATGACCGAGCCGCTCTCGGTGGTCAGGTGGCAGGCCTGGGAGCAGTCGACGGGGGCGGGATCCTCGTGCGGCACCTGCTCGACGCTCGAGCGGTCGTGGCAGCCGGTGCAGGCCAGGCTCGTGTGGGGACCGGCGCCGTCCGCGTGGAAGCGCTCGCTCACGAAGAAGAGGCGCAGCTCCCCGGAGTCCCCGTCGAGGCGCGCGAGGCCCGGGAAGCGGTGGCAGAGCAGGCAGTTGTCGGGATCGCTGGCCTGGGCGGCGGCGGGGATCGCGGGCTCCGCTTGCGACGCGCCGGCCGCGGGGTCCTGGGCGGCGGCGGGCGGGGCTGCGAGGAGCAGCGCGGGGAGCAACAACAGGAGCGCGAGGCGGGTGCCGATGGAGGTCATGATCCGACCGAGAAAGGGAGGGGAGATCGCGGGCGAGGGCAGCCGAGGGAGGACCCCACGAGTCGTGCTTCGGGCGCGTTCACTGCGCATGCTCAGGCCCTCTTGGTCCGTGGCCTGACAAGGCAGCCGCGGGCGATGACGGGAGACCAGTCAGCATGCTTCGTGCCATCTCGCACCGGAAGCGGCCGGAGCCGCCAGCGGGGCGCCGAGGAGGCCGTGTCCATGGGATCGTGCGCGATCGCCCACCGAGCCAACCCGCCCGCGGTTTCCGGGCCGGATCGCCCGATGTGTGCCGGCGGGCCATGAGGCGTCGTGCGAGATCACACGTGGGTGCCGGTCTGGGCGGCCGATCCGCGGCTCGGAGGGCGCTTCTCGGGGAGCGGTTCAGCGTAGGCTGCGGGCTGGGCGCGTGCGGAGGAGCTGTGTCGACGAGGGTCCTGGTGAGTCTCACCCTGCTGCTCGCCGCCTGCAGCGGCGGGCCGGCGCGCGCCCCGGAGCTCGTGTGCGAGCGGAGCGACCCCGAGGAGGTCTGCGACGTGCAGCTTGGCGAGTCGACGGTCCAGATCGTGACCACGACCTGGGGCACCGGCAGCACCCTCGTCTCGCTGCACGACAACGAACAGACCGCGGTGGATGCGGCGCGGGTGCTGCTCCCCAGGCACGGGGGCCGGCTGATCGAGCTGCGGCACAGCGGGGAGCGGCGGGTCCGCTTCGTCCTGGGGGAGAACGCGTGGACCGTGGACCCGAACCGGATCTTCACGCCGGAGGGCCGCGAGGCGACGCTGTGGTTGGAGGGGGAAGAGGAACGCGGGAGCTGGTGGAGCCGCCGGGGGCCGCTGCGTGAGGTCGAGAAGCTGGCCGCGGCGCTGGAGGACCGCCTCTTCCAGCAGTGGCCGGGCTCGGCGCTGATCGCCGTGCACAACAACACCGACGGCGAGTACTCGGTGGACGACTACGGGCCGGGCGGCCGCCTCGCTGGGGACGCCGAGGCCGTGCATCGGGAGCCCCAGATCGACGCGGACGACTTCCTCTTCGTGACTGAGCGCGGTGACTTCAATGACGGGAGGAAAGCGCAGCTCAACACGGTGCTGCAGGCGTCCGGAGTCCTCGACGACGGCTCTCTGTCGGTGTTCGCGGCGCGAGAGGGCCGCAGCTACATCAACGTCGAGGTCCAGCATCGCGAGGTGAGTCGCCAGCACGCCCTGATGCACACGGTCCTGACCTGGCATCCCGGGGAGCCGCCCGAGGAGCCGCCGCCCTGGACCGAGGCCCCGCTGCCCTTCGGGGAGACACGCCGCGCCCTGAGCCGCGCCTACCGGGAGCTCCACCAGGGGCGGCCCTTCGACGCGGAAGAGGCCGTGCGGATCGCGCCCCGGCTCGTCGTCGTGCACCACACCGCGACAGCGACCGCGGCCGAAGCACGCGCGATCTTCGAGCCGGAGGTGCTTCGAGGGCGGGCAGACATCTCGGGTGCCGGGGCCCTGAACGTCTCGGCGCACTTCCTCGTGGATCGGGACGGCGGGATCACGCGCCTGGTGCCGGAGAACGTCCTGGCCCGGCACACGATCGGCTTGAACCACCTGGCCATCGGGATCGAAAACGTGGGCGGCCGCGCCGAGCAACCGCTGACCGAGGCCCAGCTCGCTGCGAACGAGCGCCTGATCCGCCACCTCGCGAGCCAGCACCCGATCACCCACCTGCTGGGGCACCACGAGACCAACCGGATGGACGGGCACCGCTACTTCGAGGAGGCCGACCCGAACTACCGCACGGTGAAGGTCGATCCCGGGCCCGAGTTCATGGGGCAGCTCCGCACGCGGCTCGCTGACCTGGGCCTGGAGGGCCTGCCGGCCCCGCCTTCGGACTGAGCTGCTCCTAGAGCGCCTTCGGCAGCTGCATCCAGAGCACCTTGTGCCAGGCGAGCAGGAACGCGAAGCGCACGAGCGGGCTCGCGGCCTCGAAGCCGGCGTGGGTGACCTCGAGCCGGCAACCGCCGGGGGTGGCGATCACGCTGAGGCGGCAGTTCGTGGGCTCGGGCAGCCGGGGCGACTGCCAGCTGAAGCGCACGGTGCGGTCGGGGTCGACGTGGACCATCTCGCAGAGGATCTCGCCGCCGAGCGCCCCGCGGGCGGGCTGGGTCAGCGTGAAGGTGTGGCCTTCGACCGGCTGGAGATCCCCATCACCGAGCCACCTGGCGGCGCGGGTGGGCTCCACGATGGCCGCCCAAAGCGAGGACGGGGGAACGTCGAGGCTGCGAGCGGCTCGGATCACGTCGGTCATGGGCACTACTCATGGCCGACTGAATCGCGGGCATCAAGTGGCGGCTGAAGATCGCCGTGAGAAAAGCGCGCGGATCGGGCGCTCGGCGAGGCCCGCGGTGGCGGTGCAGATCGAGCCGACCCCGAGGCCGACCGTCGCCAGGAAGGCCGGGTTGTTGGAGTACATCGTGAACTCGCCCAGCGAGCTGAGCAGGTAGCCGAGCACCGCGCCGAGCACGCCGAGCGTCACGGCCAGCCGCGACACGGCCGGCAGGAACATGCCGCAGGCGAGCGGGAAGAAGGCGGCCGTGAAGAGCAGGTAGACGCCGTACTGCGCGAAGATCGCGACGGTGCCGCCCGTCGGGTCGACGAGCTGCCGCCAGGCCAGCAGGCCCGTGGCGACCGCGACGAGGACGAGGGAGCCACGCCCGAAGTTCAGCGCGCCCTTCTTCAAGCCCAGCAGCGGGTGCACGTCCACGGCGAAGATGCCGGCCAGCGCCAGGAGGATGCCCTCCAGCGTGCTGAGCCCCGCGCTCAGCAGCCCCACCGCGACTGCCACCTGCATCGTGGGCGAGAAGGTCTGGCCGATCCACACCGGCACCACCAGGTCGACGCGGGTCGCGGGGTCGACGGTGGCGCGCGCGTACAGCCCCACCACCAGCACCGTCAGGAAGACCATGCCGGCCGCGACCGCCACCGCGAGGTAGGTGCGGACCTGCTTGTCGCTGTCCAGGTACAGCGCCTTGCTGACGATGTGCGGCTGGCAGACCAGGGCGATGCCGACCAGGAAGTTGCAGCCGAAGACCTCGAAGAGCGAGCGGAAGTAGAGGGAGCGCGGGTTCGTGATCGCGACGAGGTCCGCGTCCTGCGCGGCGATCGTCGCGAGCAGCCCCTCCCCTTCCCAGAAGAGCGGCAGCCCGGTGCCGATGAGCAGCACGGCCACAGCGAGCATCAGGACCGCCTGCACGGCGTTCGTCCAGGCGCTGGTGTTGGCGCCGCCGACGCCGATGCAGAGCAGCACGAAGGCGAGGATCCCGACGACGAGGCCCAGCGGCGGCAGCCCGAGCAGGCCCGAGAGCACCAGGGACAGCGCCACGACGATGAGCACGGCGTAGGCCACGAGGCCGAGCGACAGCAGCGAGAAGCCAGCGCGCAGGCCGTCGGAGTCGTAGCGCACGCCGATCCACTGGGGCAGCGTCAGGGCCTGTGTCTGCGAGCCGACCCGGCGGAAGCGCGCCGAGAAGACGACGAGGCCCAGCGTGATGCCCGCCGCCGCCGCGACCCCGAAGCCCATCAGCGCGGCCACGCCCGAGTGGAAGACGAGGCCGGGGTTGATGACGAAGGTGGCGACGCTCGTGAGCTGCGCCACCAGGGACAGGCCCACCAGCGCCGCCGGGATGTCGCGGTTGCCCACCGCGAAGCCCTCGACGGAGCGGGTCTTGCGGGCCCCGCGCACGGCGAGGGCGAGCAGGGCGATGGCGTAGAGGCCGATCGCGATCCAGGCGAGGGGGGTCGAGGTCATGGGATCTCCGAGGTCGAGGGCGGAGAATTGTGCATTCGCACATGGTCGTCAAGATCGAATTGTGCAATTGCAGCAAACCTGAACATGCTGTCAGGTTCTGTCAGCTGGGGCGGGCTCCGCGCTTGCCGCGCTCTCGCGCATGAGGCACCCATGGGTGGTGACCGATCCGATGCTCCGCTTCAGCGCCGCGACGCGCCTCTGGTTCGAGGACGCCTTCGCTGGACCCACCGCCGTCCAGGCGGCCGGCTGGCCGGCGATCGCGGCGGGGGACCACAGCCTGCTCATCGCGCCCACGGGCTCCGGCAAGACGCTGGCCGCCTTCCTCTGGGCCATCGATCGCCTGTGCCGACTCCCTCCCGACGCGGAGAAGGGGGTGCGGATCCTCTACATCTCCCCGCTCAAGGCCCTGGCCTACGACGTGGACCGGAACCTTCGCGCGCCGGTCGTGGGCATCGGGCGCAGCGCGGCGCGGCTGGAGCAGCCCTTCCGGCCGCCCCTCGTCGCGGTGCGCACCGGCGACACGCCCCAGGACGAGCGGCGCCGGCAGCTCAAGCACCCCGGCGAGATCCTGGTCACCACGCCCGAGTCGCTCTACCTGCTGCTCGGCAGCAAGGCGAAGGCGAACCTCAGGACGGTGCACACGGTCATCGTGGACGAGGTGCACGCCATGGCGGGCACGAAGCGGGGCGCCCACCTCGCCCTGAGCCTGGAGCGCCTGGACGCGGAGTGCCCCGAGCCGCCGCAGCGCATCGGCCTGTCGGCGACGGTGCGCCCGGTGGAGGACGTCGCTCGTTTTTTGGGGGGCACGTCGCGGCCGG
>JAJDAI010001277.1 GCA_029261955.1 Deltaproteobacteria bacterium
TGACCGCGCCGCCGAGCATGCCCGCCTGCACCGCCGCGCCGACCGCGACCACCTCGTCCGGGTTGAAGCTCTTGTTGAGCGGCCGCCCACCGAAGAGCTCGCGGACCATCTCCTGGACCTTGGGGATGCGGCTGGAGCCGCCCACCATGATCACCTCGTCGATCTTCTCGGAGCCCATCTTCGCTTCGACGAGCGCCTTGCCGCACTCGTCGACGGTCTTCTTGAGGATGTCCTCGACCAGGAACTCGAAGGTGGCGCGCGTGAGCACCGTCTGCAGGTGCTTCGGGCCCGTCTCGTCCGCCGTCAGGAAGGGGAGGTGGATCTCCGACTCCATGGAGGTCGACAGGTCCATCTTGGCCTTCTCGGCCGCCTCCACGAGGCGCTGGCGAACCATGCGGTCGCCGCTCACGTCGATGCCGTTGGCCTTCTTGAACTCGGACGCCAGCCACTCCACGAGGCGGTTGTCGATGTCGTTGCCGCCCAGGTGGTTGTTGCCGGCCGAAGCCCGCACCTCGGCGATGTCCGAGTCCACGTCCAGGATGCTGATGTCGAAGGTGCCACCGCCGAAGTCGAAGACCGCGATGGTCGCCGGCTCCTTGCGCCGGATCGTGTAGGCGAGGGCCGCCGCCGTGGGCTCGTTGATGATCCGCAGGACCTCGAGCCCGGCGATGCGGCCGGCGTCCTTGGTCGCCTGGCGCTGCCGGTCGTTGAAGTAGGCCGGGACGGTGATGACCACCTCCTCGACCGTCTCCCCGAGGAAGTCCTCGGCCGCCTTCTTGATCTTCTGAAGGATGAAGGCTGACAGCTGCTGCGGCGTGTAGATCTTGTCGCCGATGCGGATGGCGACACGCCCGTCGTCCGTCGATTCGACCACGTAGCTGATGACGTCGCGGTCCCGCTTCGCCTCTTCCCAGGTCCGGCCGATGAAGCGCTTGACCGAGTGGACGGTGTTCTCGGGGTACATCAGGAGCTGGCGCTTGGCGATGTCGCCGACGAAGCGCTCGCCGTCCTTCGAGAACCCAACGACAGACGGCGTCAGGCGGCCGCCCTCCTCGTTGATGATGACCCGCGGCTCTCCATGCTCGATGTAGCAGGCCACCGAGTTGGTGGTGCCCAGATCGATTCCGATGATTTTGCCCATCGAATCCCCGTCGGCAGGGTACCGGCTGCCGCGTCCGCCTCCAGAGGGTCGTTCCTCCCCCGGAACGACCGTGTTCTCGCTGGGCTGGATGGTAGAGCCCCGGTCGATCCGGTGTCAATTCGGCGGCCGTCGCCGCTGAGCCTCCAGAGCGATTGACACGGTCGGGGGCCCTGGCCATGCTCGGCCGTCTCCCGGCCCGCCCGGGTGGTCCAATTGGCAGAGACAAGGGACTTAAAATCCCTGGGTTGCGGGTTCGAATCCCGCCCCGGGCACCACCCCCTTTTTGCTCGGGAGAGACTGCGATGGCCCGGTGGATCTGGATCGCCCTGCTCTGCGTGTTGCCGTTGGTCGGCTGCCCCAGCGATGACGACGACTCCGCGAGCGATGACGACGACGCCGCCCCCGTCGGCGAGCCCCCCGTCATCAGCAGCGTCAACGCGTGCGAGATCCCCATCGACGTGGACGACTGCGGCGGCCAGGCGGACGTCTTCACCTTCGTGATGCAGTTCGACATCGCGATCGACGACCCCGACGGCACGCTCGGCGTCGGTTGGCACTGGTTCCTCACCCTCGATCTGCCCCCGCCGCTGGACGGCGTGGTCAAGGGCCCCGACGTGCCGGTCGTCATGAGCGTGACGACGTGCCAGCGCTGGGAGCGCAACAGCGAGGTCCCCTTCGAGGCCTGGGCCCGGGACAGCGACGGAAACGAGAGCGATCGCTTCCCCGGGACCTTCACCGTGCCGTCCCAGCCTGGGGCTGGAGACTGCCCATGACCCCTGCCCGCGTCCTCTTCCTCGCCCTGATCCTGCTGGCCACGGCCTGCGGCCCGAAGAAGGACCCGGCGACCTCGGGTGACGTGTCGAGCACGGTGACCCGCCAGCCCCCGGTGGAGCCCACCTCGGTGACCGGGGCCGACGCCGCCTACCTGCTCCGGCACACCGAGCAGGGCACGGCCGACGGGATCCGGCTCTACGAGGCTGCGCTGGTGGCGGAGCCCTCGCGCGCGGACGCCGCTGCGATCCACACGCGCCTGTCGATTCTCTACTACGGCAAGGCCTACTACTTCGACTTCGAGGCGGCCAAGAAGGAGCGCCTGGCGGCCTTCCAGGCTGGCAAGCAGCACGGGCTCGCGGCGCTGGACAGCAACGCGGCCTGGACGGAAGCCCTGGAGGGCGGCGCGAAGCTCCAGGACTGTGTGCACCTGCTCAAGGCGGAGGACGTCGGCCCCCTCTACTGGGCCGGGCTCAACTGGTCCCGCTGGGGCGAGATCAAGGGCATCCTCCGCGTCGCCCTCGACATCCCCAAGGTGCGCGCGATGATGGAGCGCAGCCACGAGCTGAGCGAGGACTACTACCAGGCTGCCCCGCACCGCTTCTTCAGCGCCTTCTTCACCGCCCTGCCGGGCTTCGCGGGCCAGGACGTGCCCCGCGCCGAGGAGCACGCGAAGCGCGCGAAGGAGCTCGCCCCCGGGCACACCGAGAACGAGATCACCGAGGCGGACTACCTCGCGGCGCACCACAAGGATCGCGCCCGCTACGAGCGCCTGCTGAACCAGGTGCTGCAGACGCCGCTGCCGCCGGTCGAGGACCCCTACTACTTCGAACACCTGGTGGCCCGACGGGACGCCGAGCGCCTGCTGGCCGACGCCGACAAGCGCTTCCCCTGAGCCCCGCAGCCCCGGACCCCGGTCCGAGTTGGCAACCCGCCTGGAGCACCCCTTGAAGCCCTCTCTTCGCCTGATCGCCGCCGCGTCTGCGGCCCTGCTGCTCCTGGCCTTCGCCCTGCCGGCGCGCGCCGACAAGGTCTACGAGATCAAGTTCGGCAGCCTCGCGCCCGAGGGCACGCCCTGGTCCGACGTGCTCTACGAGTTCAAGGAGCGCATCGAGCGGGACAGCGGCGGGCGCGTGAAGGTGACCGCCTACCTCAACGGCTCGCTCGGCGACGAGAAGGCCATGCTCCAGAAGATGCGCTTCGGCCAGCTGAACATGGGCGGCTT
>JAJDAI010001278.1 GCA_029261955.1 Deltaproteobacteria bacterium
CGCGATCTCGATCTTCTCGATCGCCATCGCGCTCTGGTCAGCGGCGAAGTCCGGCACCTGCCACTTGCAGATGAAGCCGTTGAAGAACTCGTACCGAGCAACCTCGGTCGAGCCGTCGTTGTCGAGGATGATGACGGCGCCGGAGCGACGGTCGATCTTCCCCTCTTCGACGTTCTGACGCCACTGCCACAGGTCGTCGGTCGCGGTGTAGCCACGCTCGAGGACGATGTTGCTGTAGGTCGTACGGCCGGGGCGCTTCCGGACGCGGACGTCGTTGCCCTGCTTGAAGTCGATGACTTCCGTCTCGGAGTTCATGCCGCTGATGGACTTGAAGCCACCAACGATGTTGGCGGTGTCGTCGACCACGCCTTCGATCTCGAGCAGGAAGTTGAAGCCACCGTAAAGCTCGTCAGTCACACCGGGATTCGCCATTTTGAGTCTCCATTAGTCAATAGGCGTTGGCTGCCCCGAGGGGCAGATCGGTCGTCCCCACACCACGTGGGGACGACCATCTTAAAGGGTGCTCCCCGCAGGGGGAGCGTTTTTCTCAGGTCACTCCGAGATCGCAGCGCCACCGTCCCACTGGCCGATCTTGAAGACCACGAATTCCGCGGGCTTCACGGGGCTGATGCCGATCTCGATGTTCACGTAGCCGGCGTCGACCTCTTCCTTGGGGTTCGTCTCCTCGTCGCACTTGACGTAGAAGGCTTCGTCCGCGGTCTTGCCGACGAGGGCACCAGAGGCCCACACGCGGCTGAGGAAGGCCCAGATGTTCCGCTTGAGGCGGGCCCAGAGCCTGTGATCATTCGGCTCGAACACGGCCCACTGGCTGCCCAGCTGGATCGTCTTCTCGATCATGATGAACAGGCGCCGGACGTTGATGTACTTCCAGCTGGGGTTGCTCAGGGTCGAGAGGGTGCGGGCACCCCAGACGCGCACGCCGCGTCCGCCGAAGTCGCGGATGCAGTTGATGCCGCGCACGTTGTACGCGCCCTGCTCGCGGGCGTTGATGTGGTAGGCCAGGCCCGTGATGCCGGCGACCGTCTCGTTGGCGGGAGCCTTGTGGACACCGCGGGTGCCGTCGACACGCGCGTAGATGCCAGCCATGAAGCCCGAGGGCGGCACGACGGGCTCGTCGGCGTAGTTCTTCTCCTTGTCCTGGAACGGGTTCTTCACCGTCACCCAGGGCACGTACATGGCGCCGAAGCCCTTGTCGGAGGCGGGCAGCAGGCCGGCCTTCTCGATCTCCTCGCCCTGCATGCGCTCCTTGGGGCCGTCGAGGATGGCGAAGACGTCGTAGCGACGCTCGCAGTACTCCAACATCTCCTTCTGCTGGTTCGGGTTGAGGCCCGGGGCAGTGATGATGTTGAGCTCGTTCTCGAGGTCGTCGAACGCGCCCAGGCCCTCGCGGGGGTTGCTGGGGTTGTTCAGCGGGATGTCCGTCGCCTCGGCGCAGAGCAGGTAGGGGTACGCGATGCCGCCGCCGTTGGCGAAGAAGCCCGAGACGGACATCACGAAGTTGAAGACCTCCTTGACGTTGAGGAAGCGCATGTACGCGGCCTCGAGCGCCTCAGGGTTCGACTTCAGGTGGGTGTTCCCGTAGAGCTCGATCTGGAGCGTCTCGAAGAACTTCCGCATGAAGTTGTTGAACTGCGTCGGGTTGGTGACCTTGGTCGGCCCCACGGCGAAGCGGGTCAGCCCACCGGCGACCTTGACCTCGTCGCCGCCGAAGGCCGAGACGACCTCGCCGACCGTCGAGGGGTTGTACTTCGCGAGCGCGCCCTTGGTGGTCAGCTCGTCGATGAGGCTGCTGACCCTCTCGCGGCTGCGGGTCAGGACGTTGCCCTGCTTGTCGAGCTCAGTGGCCGGGACGTCGAACTTGCCCTTGCCGATCTCGACGGTGGTGGTGTCGCCCTTGACGGTGATCTTCGGCTTCTGCCCGAAGAGCGCGGTGAAGGTGTTGATGTTGTGCACGTCGCCGGGGTCGAGACCCAGGCTGTCGATGAGGCCGTTGACGTCGTCAACCTTGGCCTTCTCGTCCGCGGCAACGTCGCCCGCGAGGCGCTTCAGCTGCGCTTCGCCCTTGGCGTTGGCCCAGCGGACCTCCGTGAACGCGGAGATCGGGATGACCCCGATGAAGCCCGCGTTGGAGGTGGAGACGGATTCGAGCGGCTTGCTGCCCGACTCGATCTCCTGGATGTAGACGCCCGGGGTCTGGTAATTCGGCATGTGTTACTCACTCCTCCAGTGATGGTCTGTTCCGGGCGGCCACTGCGTCTGATGGCCGAAGGCGGAATTGCTCAGGTTTCAGGATGAACTGCTTTGGCAGGGGTCTCGGCTCCACCGTCGTCTTGTCCCGATGGGACGGGGGTGCAGCCTTGAACCTCCCTATGGAAGCCCTCTTCAAAACGGCGGGATCTGGGACCCAGTCGACGTTGCTTCTCCAGAGGAGGAACCACGAGACGGGCATGAATTCATGCCCCTCTCCCTCCCAAGGGCCCGAACGATAGCGGACGCTCCGAAACGGATCCAACGTCCTCGATGAGGCAATCTCGCGATCGGTAGCCGCCTCGGCCCTTCGCGCTCCACGATCCAGCACGCCTGACGCGCGCTTCGGCAAACGCTCGGGGAAGAGCGCCGCGCCGCGCAGTCCGCGCCAGGCCCGGCTGCTGTGGCGATCGATCGCACGCAGGAGCACGGCTTCGGGGTCGTCGTCCATGGATCGGGCTCAGGCTTTGAAGGAGACAGCGGCGCTGGTGATGGCGACGCCGGCGGAGCCCTTGAGGTCGACGTTGCTGCCCGCCTTCACCTCGTGGTTGCTGCCGGCGGTCTGCTTGATCGTCATGTCCGCGGTCATCGAGATGTCGGCGCCCGCGTCGAACAGCATGTTCTTCGCGGCCTTGATGATGATGTCCTTCGTGGTGGTCAGCGCGATCAGCTTGTCGGGCGTGACCATCTCCCACTTCGTCTTGCCGTCGGTCGTCTCGATCGTCATGTGCTCGGTGCCGTCGCCGTCGTGGATCGTCATCTTGTGGTTGTTGCGGCTCCACCAGATGCGGTCGTCGTTCTTTCCGTCGGCGTTGTCGAAGGGGATCTTGTCCTTGCCGTTGTGCACGGAGCCCACGATCACGGGCTGGTCCGGCTGGCCGTTGACGAAGCGGAGCATCACCTCGTCGTCGACCTCGGGGAAGCAGACGAAGCCCATCTCGGGGCCACCCATGATGGTGATCTGGCGCGCCCAGGCCGCCTCGACATCGCCCGAGGGCACGGCGTACTTGACCTTGATGCGGCCGATGGCCTCGGGATCCTTGTTGTCGACCACGAGCCCGACCTGCAGGCCGAGGATCCGGTCGGACAGCGCGTTGGCGCCGAGCAGGCTCATCTCAGCTCCGTCGGTTCAGTTGAGGTTGATCGTGGCGCCCTTGACGTTCACCGCCGAGCCCGCCTCGACCTTCGCCTGGGTTCCGGCGCCGGCCTCGAAATTCGTGCCCGCGTCGTGCTTGATGTTGGACCCGGCCTTGATGTCGATGTCCTTGGCCTCGAGCTCGATGTTGGCGTCGGCCTTGAACGTGATGTCCTTGCTCGAGGTGATCGTGATCGTCTCGCCCGCGGAGTCCATCTCGATGATCAGGCCACCGCTGGTGTCGGTGATCGTGATCTTCTCGGCGCCGGAGGTGTCGTCGATCTCGATGCGGTGGCCCGAGCGGCTCACCAGCAGGCGGATGTTGTTGTCCCCGTCCGCGTTGTCGAAGGGCGGCTTGTCCTTGCCGTTGTAGAGCGACCCGAGGATCACCGGCTCGTGGATGTTGCCGTTCACGAAGTCCAGGAGGACCTCGTCGTTGGGCTCCGGGTAGATGACGATGCCCATCATGTTGCCGGCCATGGGCGTCGACATGCGCGCCCAGGCGGACTTCGTCTGGTTGGGAAGCCAGGGGTACTCGACCAGCACGCGGCCGATTCCCTCCGGAT
>JAJDAI010001279.1 GCA_029261955.1 Deltaproteobacteria bacterium
AGCCGGGTCATCTACCCGAAGCCGCCCATGGCGCCGCTGCCGGACGTCGATGCCGCCATCCGCTACGCGATCAACCACCCCTACAACGCCGAGCCCCTCTACGCCCGCCTCAAGCCGGGCATGAAGGTCACGATCGCGCTGGACGACATCAGCCTGCCGCTGCCGCCCATGGTGCTGCCGGACATCCGCCAGAAGGTCCTCGATGTCGTGCTGCCGCTGCTCGCCGATCACGGCGTGAGCGACATCCACCTCATCGTCGCGACCTGCCTGCACCGGCCGATGACCGCCGCCGAGATCAAGCGGATGGTCGGTCCGAAGACCTTCGGCGCCTACTGGCCCGACCGGCTCTACAACCACGACGCCGAGAAGCCCGGCGGGCTCACGGAGATGGGCACGACCGACGAGGGCGAGGTCGTCGAGATCAACACCCGCGCGGCGACCAGCGACCTGCTGATCTACGTGAACCTCAACTTCGTGCCCATGGACGGAGGCCACAAGAGCGCCGCCGTGGGCCTCTGCGGCTACCGCAGCCTGCGCCACCACCACGACCCGCACACCATCCGGAAGTGCGACAGCTACATGGACCCCGAGAAGTCCGAGCTGAACACGCGGGTCGAGCGGATGGGCCGCCTGCTCAACAGCAAGCTCGACGTCTTCAACATCGAGACCACCGTCAACAACCGGATGTTCGGCGACAACCTCGCCTTCCTCGCGAAGAACGAGGACGAGCTGAGCAGCCGGGAGTGGTTCGCGGCGAAGGCGCTGGTCAAGACCCTGAAGGCGCTGCCGCAGCCGGCCCGTCAGGCGATCTTCGAGAAGGTCCCCGCACCCTACGGAGTCACGGGCGTCTACGCGGGCGAGACCGAGGCCACTCACCGCCAGACGCTCAAGACCAACTACGAGCAGTACCTCGTGCCGGTGCGCGGCCAGGCCGACATCCTCGTCACGGGCGTGCCCTACATCAGCCCCTACAACGTCAACGCCTACCTGAACCCCCTGCTCGTGCAGGTCCTCATCCAGGGCTACCTGCACAACCTCTACCGCGGCATGCCGCTGGTGAAGGAAGGCGGCACGGTCATCGCGTTCCACCCCTGCTCGGACAAGTTCGACCGCGAGCAGCACCTGCCCTACGTCGAGTTCTTCCACAAGATCCTGCCGCAGACCCAGGACGCGGCGGAGCTGCACAAGCGCTTCGAGCGGGACTTCGCGAAGAACCCCGCGTACATCCAGATGTACCGCACGGGCAACGCCTACCACCCGGCCCACCCCTTCTTCATGTGGTACTGGGGCGAGAATGGCCGCAAGCACATCGGCCGCGTGATCATCGTGGGCGCCGACAACGAGTACGTGCCGAAGCTCCTCGGCTACGAGACGGCCCGCACCTTTGCCGAAGCCCTGCGCATGGCGAAGGAGACGGCGCCGCCCAAGCCCGACGTCACCTGCCTGCACATCTGCCCCATGCTCATGGCGGACGTGAAGCCGGCGCAAGGCACGAAGCTCGCGCTGCTGCCCGGGGGCCAGGCGTGAGTTCGCTCGATGTGCTCACGCTGCTGAAGGACGCCCGCCTGCTGGTCGTCGGCGGCACGGGCTTCCTGGGCAAGGTCTGGGTCTGCCAGCTGCTGGCGAACTGCCCCGACCTGGGCCGGATCCACCTCGTCGTGCGGCCCAAGGGTGGGCTGACCAGCGAGGAGCGCTTCTGGGCCGAGGTCGCGCCCAGCGAGGTCTTCGATCCCCTGCGTGCGCAGCACGGCAGCGGCTACGAGGCCTTCCTCCGCGAGAAGCTCGACCCCATCCCCGGAGACGTGAGCGAGCCCTTCGCCGGCGTGCCCTACGGCGTGCGGGACCGCATCCGGGGCACGGTCACGGCCCTCGTGAACGTGGCCGGCGTCGTCGACTTCAACCCGCCGCTAGACGACGCGCTCAAGGTCAACGCCTTCGGCATGAAGTCGCTGGTCTCCCTGGCGAAGGATCTGGGGAACGTCCCCTTTCTGCACACCAGCACCTGCTTCGTGGCGGGCGAGCGCACGGGCCAGGTCGACGAGATCGATCCCCGTGAGCACCCCTTCCCCAAGGCGGGGGAGCTGGCGATCGAGCACTGGGATCCGGAGCAGGAGATCGCGGAGTGCAGCGACGTCGTGGAGATGGTCCGGCACCGGGCCAGCGACGCCTTCCGGCAGTCCGAGTTCCTGGACGAGGCGAAGCGACGCCTGCGTGAGCGCGGGGAGCCGGAGCGAGGCTCGGCGCTGCAGGACGAGCTCGGGAAGGTGAAGCGCCGCTTCGTGGAGGCCCGCCTGGCCGACGCGGGCCGTGAGCGCGCTCACTCCTGGGGCTGGCCCAACACCTACACCTACACGAAGTCGCTGGGCGAACAGGTCCTGCTGGCCAGCGGCCTGCCCTGCACCATCGTGCGGCCGGCCGTCGTCGAGTCGGCGATGGCCTTCCCCCGCTCCGGCTGGAACGAGGGCATCACGACCTCCGCCCCGATCATGTACCTGAGCATGAAGGGCATGACCGGCATGCCGGCGACCGACGAGGCGGTGCTCGACATCATCCCCGTCGACTACGTGGCCTCGGGCATGACGTTGGCCCTGGCGGAGCTGCTCGACGGCAGCCACAAGCCGCTCTACCAGCTGGGCACCTCCGACACGAACCCGCTCTACATGAACCGGCTGATCGAGCTCACGGGGCTCTACAAGCGGCGGCAGCTCCGCGGGTCGATGTCCGGCAACCCCGTGTGGAACTGGATCCAGTCCCAGTACGAGACCGTGCCCGTGAGCGTGAGCCGCTGGGGACGGGTCGGACCCACGCCGTCGAGCAACCTCGTGAAGGGCGTCGCCGGCTTCCTCAAGAAGGCCACTGCGAACCTGCCGGCGCTGGACACCCTCGCCTCCCCCCTGGCGGCCGGCCTCGACGGGTTGGCGCAGCTCTCCGGCGGGACCGGCAAGGTCGTCGACCAGTACATCCCCTTCACCGCGACGCACACCTACCGCTTCGACACCCGCAACGTGCGCGCCGCTCACGCCCGACTCACGCCCGAACAGCAGGCGATGTTCCCCTGGGGCGCGCAGACGATGGACTGGCGTGAGTACTGGCTCGACGTGCACGTGCCGGGCGTGGAGAAGCTGGTCTGGCCGCTCATCGAAGCGAAGCTCGAGCGGTCGAAGGCTCCGCTGCGTGCCTGGGACGATCTCGTCTCGCTGCTGGACGAGGTGGCTGAGCGCTTCGACCACGCCCCGGCGCTGTCGATGCGACACCCCGACGGCTTCGCCAACGTGTCCTACGTGAGCC
>JAJDAI010000129.1 GCA_029261955.1 Deltaproteobacteria bacterium
CCACCACGGCCACCCAGGGCTGCAGGGGCGCGCCCGCCCAGCCGCAGACCCCCAGGGTGCCCGCGAAGGCGAGCGCGCCGCCCAGGGCCGAGCTGAGGGCCCCGGCCGCGCCCCGGCTTCGGAAGGCGGCAGCGGCTGCGAGGCCCAGCATCAGGGCCAGCAGGGCGCGCAGCTCGAGGGGGAAGGTGGTGGCGACGACGGCCTCGGAGATGGAGGGGCCGGTGAGGCCCAGGCGGATGCCCGCGGGCGCGTCCAGGCCGGCCAGGGCCTCGCGCGCCCCGGCCACCGCGGCGGCCTCCGGGTTGGCAGCGAGGCGCTCGGCGTCCTGCACCCAGCCCCGGGCGAGCGGCGCGGGCGAGGCGCGAAGCACCCGGGCGACGGCGGCGTCGGGCGGCCCCGGCTGCTGCTTGAGCACGACCGAGAGGCGCGCGTCGGCCACCGCCTTCTGCAGCGCGGCTCCAGCGGGGCTGCTGCGGGTCTCGGGCGCCGCCATGGCCTGCGTGGCCGTGCGCACCAGGGCCTGGTCGGCGTCTCCGCGCCAGATCCAGGCGGGCACGACCGCGAGCCGGCCGTCCGCCGAGAGCAGCTGGCCTTCCACGAAGGAGTCGCCGAGCACCGCGGCGCGTGCGGCGGCCCAGTCCGCCTCGTTCCCGGGCGCCGGGTCGAGCGGCGTGCTCGCCGTGATCAGCCCGTCCGCCCCCGAGAGGATCGGCGCGGTCGTCACGGCCCGCACCCGCTCCAGCCCCTGGGCCGAGACGAGCGCCGCGCGAGCCTGCTCGACCAGGGCCACGCCTGCCTCATCGAGCAGCCCGTGGGGCCCCCCGCGCTCGTCCACGAGCACGATCGCCACGAGGTCGTCGCCGCCCGTCTGGTCCACCAGGCGCGCGTTCAGCTGGTTCAGCGGGTCCTCGGCCGGGAGCCGGAACGGCGCGGTGCCGTCCTCCTCCAGCCTCATCAGCCCGCCACACGCCAGGAGCGCCAGCGCCGCGGCGACGATGCGCCGGTCCATCACGCCTCCTCGATCCCTCAGAATCGGTAGGTGAGCCCCGCCTCGATGCGGTGGTTGTTGGCGTAGGGCGCGAAGAGGGTGCCCTCGCCGGTGTTCAACATCGTGAAGACGCCCACGTGGGCCTCCAGCGCCCCGGCGAACACGTAGGCCAGCTTCGCGCGGATGAGCGCGTCGCCGGCGATGTCCGCGAAGCCGCGGATGTCGAGGGAGAACTCGGGGGTGAAGCCCAGGAAGACGTTCCAGTAGAAGGCGTGATCGAAGGGGTGCCGGATCTCGGGGGTGGCCACGAAGCCCGACTCGAAGTCCGTCACGCTGCTCCGTTCGGGATCCGCCTGGGTGATGAACTGCTGGTCGGGGCAGGCCGCACCCTGGTCCGCGCGCTGCTCCTCCGAGGAGACCGCCAGGTCGCCGTTGTATTGAAAGCGCAGCGCCAGGTCGAACTCGCCGACGAGGTTGTTCAGCATCAGCTCCACGCCCGCGGCGTACTTCACGTAGGGGTCGTCGACGAGGCAGTTGACCGCGTCCGAGTCCACGGTGTGGAAGTAGGCCGCCTCGCCCTTGAAGACGAGCGGCCCGGCGCTCACGGCCAGGTCGAGACCCGGCACCAGCAGCCGGCGGTGGTACGGCGTGATCAGCAGGTCCGCCCGCGTCTCGTCGATGTGCTGCCCGAAGCCGTTGCCGTCGGTGTCCGCCGTGTTCTGCACCGCGAAGTGCGTGTAGGTCGGCAGCCGGTCCCGGGTCGCGAGGAAGGACAGCCCCAGATCCACCGAGGGCAGGTAGAGGTCCACGCGGCCGCCCACCTCGAAGGTGCGCGCCAGGTCCTCTTCCCCGCCGGGCACCACGGGCTCTGCGAAGTCGTTGTACTCGTTGGCGAAGACCAGGGTCCCGAAGATGGGCGCCGGCACCTCCTGGGTCTGCGGCAGGAACCAGGTGTTGTTCCAGCGTGAGGGCGACTCACGGCGGAAGCGCGCCGGCACGAAGGCGGGCACGAACACGAACTGAACCGAGACGGGCCCGCGCGTGTAGGACGCGAGCACCCCAGGCACGGGCAGCGCCTCGGGGAAGAACAGCTCCTCGTAGTCCTGCGAGACCAGGTTGTCCGTGGGGGAGTTGACGTCCATCTTTCCCCAGCGCTCCATCAGCGCGCCGGCCTCCAGGCGGAAGCCGTGGCTGCGAAGCCCGACGATGGCCTCACGCAGGATGACGCGGTTGCCCCGACCGGGGTCGTGGAAGTCGTGCCGGAACTCGACCTCCGCCACCGCGCGCACGAAGCGGTAGCTGGCGCGGATGCGCGGCGCGAAGCGGACCATCGAGACCGTGGGCACCGCGACGGCCGTGTCGGGCGCGGCCCCCTTCACCGTCGTCAGGTACTGGTGCCAGTCGAAGCCCACGAAGCCGCTGAGCTCCACCTTCGGCAGCTCGATCGCAGGCGCCGAGGGGCTGGCTGGCGCGGCGCTGGGCAGCGGGGGCAGCTCGGGCAGGTCCGGGGTCGGTGGCACCGGCGGAGGCTCGTCCGCGATCGCCGCCGTGGGCAG
>JAJDAI010000130.1 GCA_029261955.1 Deltaproteobacteria bacterium
GACGGCATCGACCAGGACTGCGACGGCGTCGCGGACGACGGCTTCCCCGACCAGGACGGTGACCGGATCGCCAACTGCTTCGACGACTGCCCGGTCTACGTGGACGGCTCCTTCATCGGCGCTTCGGACGGCCTCTTCGAGACACCCTGGGTGGTGATCCAGGACGGCATCGACAACGTCGGCTCCTGCGATGTCGTCGAGGTGGCGGCTGGGATCTACAACGAGGACATCGACTTCGACGGCCACTCCATCACGGTGCGCGGCACCGACGGCGCGGGCGCGACCTTCCTGGTCGGCAGCGGCTTCACGAGCGTCGTGACCATCAACAGCGGCGAGGACGCCTCGACCCTGCTCGAAGGCTTCGACATCACCGGCGGCATCGGCACGCAGGACCTCACGATCCCCTGGGGCGAGACGGCCTTCCGCCACGGCGCCGGCGTCTTCGTGCGCGACTCCGACCCGACCATCGCCGCGTGCGTCGTGCACGACATGAGCGTCACCGGCAAGGGCGGCGGCATCGCCATGGTGGACAGCTCGGGCGCCATCGCCGACTGCACCATCGACAACAACCTGGCGCTGAGCTCCAACAACGGCGGCGGCGGCGTCTACCTCTACGACAGCGCGGTCACGATGTCGGACAACGTCGTCACCAACAACGACGCTGACGGCTCCAGCGGCGACGGCGGCGGGCTCTGCACCGACCTGGGCGCCAACATCATCGACGGCAACGTCTTCGCCTGGAACGACGCGCGCGACAACGGCGCCGGCGTGCGGCTGAACGCCGAATCGACCAACACCTTCATGAACAACGTCGTGACCGACAACCTGGGTCACGGCGTCATGTCGAGCCACTACAACAGCTCGGTCATCGTCAACAACACGATCGTCAGCAACAACAGCACCGGGCTCTACATCTTCGTGTGCTGCGGCTCGACCTTCGCCATCCCGACGGCGATGAACAACATCCTGGCCTTCAACGGTGAGGGCGTTCGGTCCAACACCGGGATCGCCTTCTCGTTCATCAACAACGACGTCTTCGGCAACAGCAACAACTACGCGGGCAGCATCGCCAACCAGACCGGCATCGGCGGCAACTTCAGCGCCGACCCGGGCTTCACGTCCTTCAGCAACGACAACAACTACGCGAACGACGACTACGGCCTGACCCTGTCCTCGTCCTGCCTGGACACGGGCGCCAACGCGCTGGGCCACGGGGTCGACTTCGACTTCCTGGACGCGCCGCGGCCGGTCGATGGCGACGGCAACGGCAGCGCGCTGTACGACGTCGGCGCCTTCGAGCGCGCCGAGTGAGGGCGCTGCTGCTGCTCTTGTTGGTGGGCTGCAGTCCCTCGCTGGAGTCCAGCTCCCATGGGATCGTCGGGGGAGCCCCCACGACCGATCACGCCGCCGTCGTCAGCCTCTTCTGGCTGGACGGCTTCCTCTGCTCGGGCGTGCTCATCGAGCGGGATCGGGTGCTCACCGCCGGCCACTGCCTGTACGGCTTCCCGGACGACGCGGCGGCCCTCACCGTGCGCTTCGGCCCCCAGGCGGAGACGCCGGACGCCTCGATCACAGCGTCCTCCTTCGCGGTGCACCCCGACTACTCGACGCTCGTCACGCGCGACCTGGCCGAGGTCCTGCTCTCCGAGGACGCGCCGGTGGGGCCCGTGCCCTGGGCTCGTGATCCCGTGGACGAGTTGGGCCTGGAGCTGACCCTCGTCGGCTACGGCGAGACCGCACCCGGGACCGACCCCGACCTCTTCCGCCGAGAGGCCGTCACCGAGCTGGACGAGGTCACCGACTGGCAGCTCAAGTGGTTCGACACCGAGGCGGGCATCTGCTCCGGGGATTCAGGCGGGGCGGTGTTCCTGGACGGCGAGCTGGTCGGCATCGCGGTCGAGGGCGACCCCGGCTGCGCCGAGTGGGGCGCCGCGGTGCGCCTCTCCGAAGCCTCAGACTGGCTCGATGGTTCGAGCGGGGACGACGACGACCTCCCCGTCGACCCACCCGACGGCACCCCCCTGCCGACCGGCGACGGCTGCGCCGACTGCGACTCGGGCGGCTACGCCCTGCTCCCGCTGCTGCTGCTCTGGCGCCGCCGCGGGTAGGTGAAAGATCCGGTGTCAGACACCGCGTCTTTCATTTCGGAAATGCACGCCTCGGTGTCAGGCACCGGAGCGTGCATTCAGCGCCGACGGACGGCGAGCCCAAGCAGGGTGATCAGCAACGCCAGGGTCGTGCCTTCGCCACCACCGATGCTGCCGCAGGGGCCCGGCGGGTCCGGCGGGCCGTTGCCGTTCTCATCGACCGTGTCGTCGTCGTCCACCGTCGCGTCGTCGTCGTCCGCGGGGGTGGCGTCGTCGTCGTCCAGAGGAACCGAGTCGTCGTCATCGATCGCCGAGTCGTCGTCATCGGTCGCCGAGTCGTCGTCATCGATCGCCGAGTCGTCGTCGTCGATCGCCGAGTCGTCGTCGTCCGCGGAGTCGTCGTCGTCGGCCAGGACCTCGCAGTCGTCGTCTGCGGCGTCGATGAGGCCGTCGCAGTCGTTGTCGACGCCGTCGAAGCAGTCCTCGGCGAGGTTGGGGGCTGCGTCGGCGTCGCCGTCGTCGCAGTCCTCGCACTGCATCCAGCCGTCGCCGTCGCCGTCCACCTCGTTCGAGGCCGGCGCGCCGTCGCAGTTGTTGTCCACGCCGTCGCAGTCCTCGGGGGCGCCGAGGTACACGTCGACCGCGGCGTCGTTGCAGTCGCCGCCGCAGGAGGTCATGCCGTCGCCGTCGGCGTCGAAGCCCTCATCGATCTGCCCGTCGCAGTTCTCGTCCGTGCCGTCGCAGGTCTCCGGGATGGACCCGAAGCCGTCGTCCACGACCCCGTCGCAATTTTCGTCAACACCGTCGCACGATTCCGAAGCACCGGGGTGGATCGAGGGGTCCCCGTCGTTGCAGTCCTGGCTGACATCCCAGCCGTCCCCGTCCGCATCCACCGGCGCCGCGGAGGTCGTGGTGCAGTCGTCCACAGGCGAGGGCGCGCTGGCGGCCTCGTAGGTGTCGTAGTTGGTGACGCGGTACCAGTAGGTCGAGGACGGCGAGAGCGTGGTGTCGACCCAGTTGTTGCTGGCCCAGACCCAGGATTCACGCACCTGCGTCCAGGGCCCCGAAGCGCTGCCCGAGCGCTCCAAACGGAGGTACTGCCAGTCCTCCGCATCCGCGGACGTGACCCCCGACCACCAGATGTAGCAGGAGCTGTCGGTGGGGCTCTGGGCGTAGGCGCTGATGCTGGTGAACGCGGGCGGCGCCTCGTTGCTGATGGAGATGTAGTCGCTCAACTGCGGCTGGCTGACGGTCATGCCCGCATCGCTGATGTAGCGCGTTCCGGAGGGCAGCTGGATGCCGCTGGGCCCCTGCTCGATCTCCAGGTCGGTGCTGTCGGCGAAGCGGATCGTGAAGTCGTAGACGTGCTGGAAGCCGCTCCACTCGATCAGGCTGCTGACGGTGACGCAGGTCCCCTGCCCCGGCGCCAGGCTCGAGCCGGGCCCGGACACGATGCGGTCGCCGCTGTTGGTGCTGTCGTCGGCCCAGATCTGGAAGTCGGAGCCGGTGAAGGTCCCCACGCCGTCGTTGCGCACGCAGACGTTCGCGGTGGACGCCTGGGCGAGGGAGGGGAGCAGCAAGAGAAGCAGAGTCCGGCGCATGGAGGCAGCTTGGCCCATGCCCCTCCCTCGACACCAGCGATGGGCGGAAGCTCTGCCGTCAACCGTCGCTGTAGGCGGCCCGCAACCACTCGGCGAGATCGCGCCCAGCCGCCGAGATCCCCGAGGGACCGAGCACGTCCAGCAGGCCCGGCCCCGATGGCGCGGCGTGCACGGCCGAGACTGCGGCGCGCGCGGCGTCGAAGCTGCCGGCCTCGCCCTCGAACCACGCGGCCACGTCGACATCGGAGGTAGGGAGCGGCAGCGGCTTCGGGGCGGCAGGGGCGTCCGAAGCTGTCCCGCGTCCGGAACCGCGAAACTCCCGCATCGCCGCGAGGACCTGCTCCCGCGACCGGCCCCGCCACGCCAGGATCGCCCAGGGATCGACGTCGAACTGCTCCGCCAGGATGTAGAGGGTCGCGGCGACGTGCTTGCAGGGGTTCGCCCAGTCGGGGCAGGAGCAAGCCGTGCCCAGGTCCTGGGTTCCGCGGGGAAAGAGCGAGAGCCCGGCCTCGGTGAACGCGTCCTCGATCTCGTCGGGCATCTCGCCCGCGAGCAGGCGCGCCGCGAAGACGGCCTGCTGCGCCAGGACTCCGATGGCCTGCGTCCACTCGACGTCGTCGAAGGGGGTTATCTCGAGGCTCACAGCGTAGGGGCGCTTGCGACTCCCCTGGACCTTCGCACTCACGTGCCCCGACGCGACCCGCAGATCCATGACCTGCCCCTTGCGCGCGTAGCTCCGGCCCCTCGTGAGGCGCGCGCCCATGCCGAAGGACTCCAGGACCTGCACGAAGCGTCGGGACCACCAGGTCTGCCCGATGCTGCCCCGCTTGCTGCGCGCCTTGATCCCGTCCACCGCCTCGCGCGGCTTCGCAGCCGTGTAGCGCGGCCAATTTCCCCAGCCACGTGCCATCTCAGTCCTCCTCGAGGGCGGCGGCCGACAGCGCGAAGACCGAGCGGATCTCGTCCGTCGACAGCTCCGTGAGCCAATCCTCGCCCGAGCCCACGACGAGGTCGGCCAGGGCCTTCTTGCGTTCGATCATCGCGTCGATGCGCTCCTCCAGCGTGCCGGCGCACACGAGCTTGTGCACCACCACGTTGCGGTGCTGGCCGATGCGGTAGGCGCGATCGGTGGCCTGGTCTTCGACCGCGGGGTTCCACCACCGGTCGAAGTGGATGACGTGGTTGGCGGCCGTCAGGTTCAGGCCCGTGCCGGCGGCGAGCAGGGACAGCACGAAGATCCGCGGTCCCCCCGGGCTCTGGAAGCGCTCGACCATCGCCTCGCGCGCCAGCCGGGTCGCGCCGCCGTGCAGCAGCATGACCTCCTCGCCGAAGCGGTCTTGCAGGTGCGGCCGCAGCAGCTTGCCCATCTCGGCGTACTGGGTGAACAGCAGCACGGTGTCGCCGGCGGCCAGGGCCTCTTCGAGGATCTCCTCGGTGCGCGCCAGCTTTCCGGAGCGGCCCGCCAGCGATGAGCGGTCGGAGAGGAACAGCGCCGGGTGGTTGCAGACCTGCTTGAGCTTCGTCATCGCCGCGAGGATGGCGCCGCGACGCGCCATGCCTTCGGCCTCGTCGAGCACGACTTCCAGGTCGTCGATGACCGCCTGGTACAGCGTGACCTGCTCGCGGCTGAGCCGGCAGGACAGCTTCCGCTCGACCTTGTCTGGCAGATCGGGAGCGATCTTCGGATCCGTCTTGAGGCGCCGAAGCACAAAGGGGCGGGTCACGCGGCGGAGGCGCTCCCCGGACTCGCTGTCGCCGTCCCGCTCGATGGGCAGAACGAAGCCCCGGCGAAAGG
>JAJDAI010000014.1 GCA_029261955.1 Deltaproteobacteria bacterium
GGCGGCGGCTCGGGTCTCGTCCCGAGGGCGCCGAGGGGAGACCAGCGAACCGTCGGGCTCCAGCTGGAAGTAGCCGAGGATGAAGGGGAAGTCCGGCTTCTGCGAGAGGGGCGAGCGCACGGTCGTGTGGCTGGAGCCGCCGTCGGGGTCGTAGAAGAAGCGGTACTCCAGGAAGGAGCGGGCCTCCTCCTCTTCGATGAGCGCGGTCAGCTCGCCCTCCATCGCGTCGAAGATGCGCTCCGCCACGATCTCGTGCCGCATGGCGTCGCCGGCCCGGAGGCTCTCCATGGACCGGATCACGAGCATCCCCACCCCCAGCACGAGCAGGAAGGACAGGACGGCCAGCAGCAGGCGAATTCGATTCAGGGAGTACCTCGGACGCGGTAGCCCGCGCCGCGCACGGTCTCGATCAGGCGATCGCCGCGCCCCCCGTCCACCGGCCGCAGCTTCCGGCGCAGCTTCGCGATGTGCATGTCCACGCAGCGGGTCTCCAGGGCGTCCGCCCGCTGGTAGCCCCAGACCTCGCGCAGCAGGTCGGCGCGGGAGACCACCTGGCCGGCGCGCGCCGCGAGGATCTGCAGGACCTCCACGTCCCGCGGGCTCAGCTCGACCGAGACGCCGTCGGTGCTCGCGACCAGCCGGCTGACGTCGACCTGGACGGCGCCCACCTCGAACTCCTGCCCCTGGTCCGCCGTCGCGCGCCGCACCAGCGCCTGGATGCGGGCGATCAGCTGCGCCAGGGAGAAGGGCTTGCTCACGAAGTCGTCGGCGCCGGCGGAGAAGCCTTCCAACACCGAATCCTCGTCGCCCTTGGCGGTCAGCATGAGGATGGCCTGGCGCGGGTGCGCTTCGCGGGCCTGCCGGCAGATGGTGAAGCCGTCGACGCCGGGCAGCATCACGTCGAGCACGAGCAGCTCGTAGCTGCCGGTCAGCGCCTCGCGCAGGCCCGCCTCACCGTCCTCGACCCCCGTGGGCGCGAAGCCCTTGAAGGCCAACACGTCGCAGATGCCGATGCGGATCGACGCTTCGTCTTCGACCACCAGGATTCGTGGCTTGCCGTTCATCTGGGCGCTCCCGGGGCGCGCGGGGCCCCCGTCTGTTCTGGCACCGATCGACCCCCGAAGTTCGTAAACGCTTCGTAAATCGAGCGGGCCCCCGTTTTACCGAAGCGTTGCCCCCCTCTGGGCCGTGAGTTCGCAATCTGTAGATGCAACCGCAACGGAGGTTCTGACCATGTCCCCGCGTTCCCTGACCCACCTTCCCGTCGACTGGGCCTTCCTCGGCCTGACCCTGGCCCTGGCCGTCCTCGCCTGGGCCGTACCCGGCAATGCACCGGCCGGCATCGCGACGGGCGCCACCGTGACCGGTGGCAGCGGTCCGGTTCACGTCAGCCAGCGCCTGGACCGCACGAAGATCCACCAGGGCGGCGACGGCCTCGTGCGCATGGAGATCACCCTGCGCGCCGACGAAATGCGGCGCTCCATCGAGCGCGTGCCGACGGACGTGGTCGTCGTGCTCGACAAGTCCGGCTCCATGGCCGGCAGCAAGATCGACTACGCCCGGCGGGCCACGCACGCGCTGACCGACATGATCGGCCCCGACGACCGCTTCGCCCTGGTCACCTACGACGACAACGCGCGCTTCACCGTCGCCATGTCCCACCCCACCGGCGACATGCGCCGGCAGTGGGTCTACGCCATCGACCAGGTGGGCGCCCGCGGCTCCACCAACATGAGCGCCGGCATCGACCTGGCCATCGCCGAGCTGGAGGCGGTCAAGGCGCCGGGCCGCGCCGCCCGCGTCATCCTCATCTCCGACGGCCTGCCCAACCGCGGCGACGCCACCCACGAGGGCCTCGTGAGCCGCGCCCGGCGCGCCGCCCAGCGCGAGTTCGTCTTGACCTCGGTGGGCGTGGGCGAGGACTTCAACGAGAACCTCATGGCCGCCCTCGCTGACTACGGCACCGGCAACTACTACTACCTCCAGAACGGCAACAGCCTCGCCGAGGTCTTCGGCCAGGAGTTCGACAGCGCCCGGCAGACCGTCGCCTCGGGCGTGCAGGTCCACATCGACCTCGGCCCGGGCGTGTCGCTCATCGACGCGGGCGGCTACCCCATCACCAACTCCCGGGGGCGCGCGACGCTCGCCATCGGCCCGCTGATGGGCGGTCAGGAGCGCAGCTTCTGGGTGACCCTCAAGAGCGCCAACGCGCAGCTCGGCTCGGTGGATCTGGGCGCCCTGAGCGCCGACTGGACCCACGACGACAAGAAGCAGCAGTTCGCTCTCAGGGGCCGCGCCGCCGTCGACCAGGTCGAGAGCGAGCAGGCCGCGCAGACCGGCATCGACAAGGACGCCTGGGCCGAGGCCACCGTGCAGGAGGAGTACAACAAGCTCCGCCAGGAGGTCAGCCGCGACGTGCAGGGCGGCCGCAAGGACGAGGCGCAGAAGAAGATCCGCGCCTACAAGGCGAAGGTCGCGACCACCAACGCCTACGTGCAGAGCGAGTCGGTCAGCGACAACCTGGACGACGTGGACGCGCTCTACGGCGAGGTCGAAGAAGCCTTCGATGGCGCCGCCCCCGCCCAGGAGAGCAAGCGGAACTCGTTGAGCAAGAAGCAGTCGGCAGACGCCTGGCGCGGACGACGGAAGTAGCTGAAGCAGGCTCCCAGAGCCTCGGGCAGCGGGAATCGGCCCCCGCTGCCTGATGGGCCCCGCCTTCGGGCGGGGGCCACTGGGTCCTGGCGCGGGCTGAATGGGGTCTGACCCCACCCGGCCCATGTGGGCTGGCTGGGGTCAGACCCCAATCGTGCACGAGGCCGTCTGGCGCGCCGGCCCACAGCCCGGTGCTACCCTCGGCCGCATGTCCGATCCCACCGGTGTCGCCGTCGTCGGAGTGGGGTACTGGGGCCCAGCCATCGTGCGAAACGTGGCTGGTCTCTCAGAAGCCCACCTGACCTACCTCGTGGACCAGCAGCTGCCGCGCGCGCAGGCCGCGGCCGATCGGATGGCGCCCGGCACCGCCTGCACCAGCGACTACGACGCCGTGCTCGCGGACCCCGCGGTGCACGCGATCATCATCGCGACCCCCGTGCGCACCCACTTCCAGCTGGCTGAAGCCGCGCTGAAGGCCGGCAAGCACGTCCTGGTCGAGAAGCCGCTGTCCATGACCGTGCGCGACTGCCGCCAGCTCGAGGCCCTGGCCGCCGAGCGGAAGCTGACCCTCATGGTGGGCCACATCTTCCGCTTCAACCCCGCCGTCGAGCGGGTCAAGGAGTACATCGACTCCGGCGAGCTCGGCGACCTGCTCTACGTGCACAGCCGGCGGGTGAACCTCGGCCGCGTCCAGGGCGACGTCAACGCCCTGTGGAGCTTCGCGCCCCACGACCTCAGCATCCTGGACCACTGGATGGGCGCGTCCCCCATCTCGATCCAGGCGCGTGGCTTCAGCTACATCAGCGAAGGCATCGAGGACGTCATCTTCTGCGTGCTCCAGTACCCCGGCGGGGTCGGCGCCCACCTGCACCTGGGCTGGCTCGACCCGCGCAAGGTGCGCGAGATGACCGTCGTCGGCAGCAAGAAGATGGTCGTCTTCGACGACGTCTCGCCCCAGATGAAGCTGGCGCTCTACGACAGCTCCATCTCCCCGCTCGGCAACGGCGCGCCCGGCAGCTTCGCTGAGTGGCAGGTCGACATCCGCCACGGCGACGTGACCGTGCCGCGCATCAAGTGGGCCGAGCCCCTGCGCCGCGAGGTCGCCCACTTCCTCGCCTGCATTCGCGACGGCGCCGTCTGCCGCACCCCCGGCGCGGACGGCACGAGCGTGACCGCG
>JAJDAI010000131.1 GCA_029261955.1 Deltaproteobacteria bacterium
GGCCGCGTCGGCGCGGGCCACGAAGGCCTCCGCCGGCTCGTCGTTCCCGATCCAGGTCGCCACGCCGACCGAGATGGTGACCCGGCCGCTCGGCTGGCTCTGCCCCCCGGGGAAGGGGCGGTCGCGGACCGCGGAGACCAGCTTCGCGGCCACGCGTCCGGCGTCCGCCTCGTCGGTGTTGGGCAGCAGCACGGCGAACTCCTCCCCGCCGTAGCGCGCCGCGAGGTCCGTGGAGCGCAGCCGCCGGCCCAGCACCTCGGCGATCCCCACGAGCACGGCGTCCCCCTCGGGGTGGCCGTGGCTGTCGTTGAAGGCCTTGAAGTGGTCCACGTCGATCATCAGGAGGGACAGGCGCGTGCCGTCCCGAGCCGCGCGGGCGAGCTCGCTGCGGAGCTGGGACTGGAGCGCTCGGTGGTTCGCGAGGCCGGTGAGGCCGTCGGTGGCGGCGAGGCGCTCCAGCTCTGCGTTGGCGACCTCCAGGGCGTGGGTGCGCTCCTGGACCTGGCCCTCCAGCCGGCGGGTGCTGTCGCTGATCCGCCGGGCCAGATCGTTGAAGACGGCGGACAGCAGGCTGAACTCGGGGCTGCGGGCCCGGTCGACGACGCGCGCGTCGAGGTCTCCGTCGGCGAGGCGCTGCACGGCGTCGGTGAGGTCCTCCATCGGCCGCAGCACCAGCGTGGAGACCAGGTTGTAGAGCAGCAGACCGATGAGGATCACGGTGACGGCGCTGACGACCAGGGCTTCGCGGCGCGACTTCGCGATCCAGCGGTCCACCCGCTCGAGCGACAGCGTGGCGGTGGCGGTGCCCCAGCGCAGGCCGGAGACGATCGGCATGGACAGGCGGAGCTGACGCCCCCGCTCGGTCTCGATGGACTGGGAGGTCGGCGCGGTGGCGGCGCGGGCGGCCCGGCTGAAGGGGTCGTCCTGGCTGCGTCCGAAGCGGTGGGGGTCGGTGTGCGCGACCACCCGGCCCTGCGCGTCGAGGATGCTGACCTGGAGCATGTCCAGGCGGCCCCAGTCGCCGTCGGCGGCGAAGCGGGCCAGGGTGCGGTCGAGTTCCTCGATCTCGCCGGTCGCGAGCGGCACCGAGCACGGGGCAGCCAGCGCGCGCATGACCTCGAGGCCGTGATCGATCGTCGCTGCGTGCAGCTGCTTCGCCTGGCGGGAGCTGCTGATGGAGCCCGCAACCAAGAACGTGACCAGCACCGCGGCGACGACGTAGACGATGATTCGTGCCCGAAGGCCCAAGAGAACTCCGCTTGCCCCAAGCGCCCCAACGGCCGATCCAGGTGGATCTTGAGCGATTCTGGAGGGCTTCGGGGAAGGAATTCTCTACGGAGATCGGGCCCCTGGCAGGTTTCTCGCGGTGCGCCTGACAGATCGCCAGCGGGTCAGCGACCCTTCTTGCGCTTGTTGCGCTTGTTGCGCTTGTTGCGCTTCTTGCTCCGCTTCTTCTTCTTGCGGACCTTCGGGGCCGGGTTGTCTTCCTCGACGTAGGTGAGCTGGCCCCCGTGTCGCAGGATGAGGCGCGCGGGGTGGTGGACCCGTCCGGCGTCCAGCCACGGAGCCTCGATGGCATCGACGACCGTGTCGCCGATGGAGCTGCCCAGCCAGACGACGCGGGTGGGCGCCTTCTTCTCGGGCGAGACGATGGCCGAGGACCACCGGGGATCGCTCGCCACCGAAGTCGCGATGAGGCGCACCGGAAGGTCGGACCGGACCAGGTCTGCCGACGGCTCCGCCGGCACGGCCTCCACCGGCGTCGAGTTGAACAGGTTCCGGGCCACGATGGGCTCGAGGTACTCCGCCAGCGGCAGGGGCTGCTGGACGATGGGCGGCGGCACAGCGGCCTGAGCCTGCTGTTCGGTGTCCGTGGCCGTCGCGTCGTCCAGAGCCACGGGGACGAACGCGAGGCAGCCGAGCAGGCAATGGAACAGCAGCCGCCCTCGACGAGGCGAGCGGCGGGGGGCAGTCGGCGGTGCGCGGCGTTTGCGTCGGACCATCAAGCCCCCAGGCTCGATGGCTGGGAACGCAGGCGATGGCCACGGAGGGGGGCGATGGCCGCCGGCAGCGGGGAGGGCGATCCGGCGACGCGCTCGGCGTGAGAGGCGGGCTGGCTGGGCATGAGAGCTCCTGGTCTGGGTCCCCCGTGCCGGCGGAAGCGGGCGTGAGGGTGGGAGACGAGCTCCCGCGCGCCGGCGACGGCGAACGCGAGCCCTCGGCGGCGCGCTAGCGGCTTCCGCCCGACCAGGCGGTCAGGCGTGCTCGCAGGCCGGCGGACAGGCGCTCGGTCTGTTCGACCACCTGCACCTGGGTGCGGCGAGCCTCGACCTGCAAGCGGCCGTCCGCCTTTGCCACCAGCCGTGCGAGTGCGCGGGCGTGGTGACGGTTCTGGGCGAGATCCCGGCGAACCATGAGGGTCAGTGCGTGCATCCGGTTCAGGTGGGGAAGCGTCGTCGCGTCGGGCCCGCCGGAGGCAGCGCGCCCCAGGAGGGCTTCAGGAGGCAAGCGGCCCTGAGCCTGTTCGGCCCACTCGCGGCCGGCGTCGTAGACCTCGGCGAGGTCACCGAAGCCGTAGCGCCGCAGCATCGCGGCGCGCTCCTGATCGCGGACCCGATGTGTGTCCAGGTGCTCGCCCAGCTCCCGGGCGACTTCGGGCGGGAGACCGGCGCTCCCGACGGCAGCGACGGCTTGCGGCCGCGCCTGAACTCGGGGTCGGTGAGGCGATCGGCGCGCTGGAGA
>JAJDAI010000132.1 GCA_029261955.1 Deltaproteobacteria bacterium
GCTGACCGCGGGCCAGCAGCTCGTTCCCGATGGCCACGACCTGCCCGGGCGTCTTGCGCATGCCGAGGATCACCTCAGGCACGCCCAGCCGCAGCGAGCGGTGGGTGTCGATCCGCGCAAAGCCGGTGTCCACGAAGGGAAGATCCGCCAAGCGGTCGACGGCGTCCTCGGTTCTGGTGGTCCCCGCCGCGACGGAGTCCAACAAGGCTCTCAGCTCGTCCCGTTGCATGGCGGCGGAGTGTAGCCCCAATCTCGGCCCCCGGAGCACCATTCGGAGGCTGCTATCGTGCTCGGCCGATGCGAGCCCCCTGGATCCTGCTTCTCCTCCTGATCGCCTCCCCTGCCCTCGCCCAGCTGGACGAGGCGCCGGAGATCGATGAAGAGACCCTCTTCGAACTCGCGCTTCCGCGCATCGAGCAGCTGTACCTGCACCCCGAAGCCATCGATCCAGCCGAGATGGCCCGCGCCGGCATCCAGGCGATGGAGGGCATCGGCCCCCGGCTGCTGGTGCTGGAGACCGCGCCCGGCGAGCTGCGCGTCCGCGTCGACGAGCGCGCCCAGAGCTTTCGCTACGACGACGTGACCGACCTCGTGGGACTGAGGCACCGCCTGGACGAGGTCGTCGACTTCGCGATGGAGGGCACCGAGGACCTGGACGCCGAGGACCTCCGTGTCGAGGCCCTGGATGGGCTGCTGCGGACCATCGACCGGCACTCCCGGCTGATCGTGGGCGGCCGGCTGGACGAGTTCGACACCCGCTACAAGGGCACGCTGGTGGGCATCGGGGCGCGCATCGGCCGCCGCGCCGGCTTCCTCCGCGTCCTGCTCCCCTTCGCCGAGGCCCCCGCCGGGCGTGCCGGACTCCAGGCCATGGACATCATCAGCCACATCGACGGCCAGTCGACGGCGGCGATGTCGGTCGAGGACGCCGTGGACCGCATCCGCGGGCCCGAGGGCGTGCCGGTGCTGCTGACCATCGAGCGGGACGGCGAGGAGGGCCGCCGCGTCTACGTGATCGTGCGCGAGAAGGTGCTCGTGCCGAGCGTCGAGCACGAGCGGCTGGACGGCGACATCGGCTACGTGGTCATCGATCACTTCAGCCAGAAGACCAGCGAGGAGTTCGCGAGCCACGTCGAGACGATGAACGCCGAGGCCGAGCTTCGCGGGATCATCATCGACCTGCGCGGGAACACCGGCGGCTCGATGCGGCAGTCGGCGCGCATCGTCAACGCCTTCATCGAGGAGGGCGTGCTCATCCGCACTGAGGGGCGCGGGAACAAGCCGGTCAAGAAGCTGACCCCACGCATCGTCGCGGTGAAGAAGTCGAAGATCTTCGACGGGCCCGTGGCGGTCCTGATGAACAGCCGGACGGCGTCGGGTTCGGAGATCGTGGCGGGCGGGCTCAAGTTCCTCGAGCGGTCGATCACGATCGGCACCCAGAGCTTCGGCAAGGGCACGGTCCAGAAGGTCTACCCGCTGCGCAAGACCGGCCGGCGCGCATCGCTGAAGCTGACCGTGGCGCGCTACCTGCTGCCCGACGACGCCTACATCAACTCCATCGGGGTGACCCCGGACATCGTGACCGGCCAGGTCTGGCTCGATCCGCGGGAGCCGACGCTGCCCGACACCTTCCGCGAGCCCGCAGCCAACGCCGGGGGTGCAGCGGCCAACGGCGGGCTGGACGCGCGCAAGAACCCGGGGAGCGGGCGGGCGGTGCTGGACGAGGGCATCAACGCCGGCGCCGTGCTGCGCCTCTGGTACCCGCGGGTGCTGGACGGCTGGGTCGAGCAGACCGGGGACGACGACGACTCCGCGCCCGAGCCCACGCCCGAACGTCCGGCCGGCTGGTCGGATCACCCCGGCGAGGCGGGCGACGACCTGTTCAACGACATGGAGCTGCGCGTCGCCTACGAGGTGCTGCGGGCGGCCCCGGCCGACGCGCGCCGCGAGGAGCTGCTGGACCTCGCGGGGCCCATCGTCACCGAGTGGCAGCAGGAGCAGGCGCGCCGCATGCAGGCCGCCGCCGCCGTGCGCACGCTGCGCTGGGCTCCCTCGGGTTCGCCCTCGTGGATGGACCGGGCTCCCGCCCGGGCGGAGCGACGGCAGAAGGAGCTTCAGGCCGCGCCGCCCAACGTGGAGGCGACGCTGCACCTGCCGGCCGAGTTCGAGGCCGGGGTTGACGCGACCGCGACGCTGGAGGTGAAGAACACCTCCGGCACGCCGCTGCGCCACCTGCGGGCGATGGTCGAGTCGTCCACGGACATCCTCGACGGGGCGAGCTTCCTCATCGGCGACCTGGATCCGGGGGACTCGGGGCGCTGGGAGCTGCCCGTGGGCATCTCAACCGGCGCGCCCACGCGCCTCGACGAGTGGCGGCTGTATCTCCTGGACGACTCCGGTCCCCTCGGCGGACCCTTCCGCGGGGTGACGGCGACCCGAGGCACAGCGGGCCCCGAGCTGGCGATGCGCGTCTCGAGCCGGGCCGTCCCCCAGGACGACGGCAGCGTGGTCATCGAAGCCTCCGTCTCGGTGCGGAACGAGGGACCGGGGAGCACGGGCGAAGTGCGGGTGCGCTTCGCCCAGCCCGCGGACGACGACGTCGAGCGGGTCGAGCGCTTCCGCCAGACCGGCGAGCTGAAGAAAGGGGAGGCCGAGACCCTGGCCTTGAGCCTGCACGTGCGGAACCCAGCGGCCCATCCGACGGTGGAGATCCGGCTGCGCGCGAGCGACGGCCGGAGCGGCGAAGCGACGACGGTCAGCGCGACGCTGCCCGCAGTGGGCGAGGCCGCGGCCACGGCCTGGCTGAAGCCCCCGACCGTCTCCATGAGCACGCCGCGTGGCGGCAGCCTGGCCCGCGGTGGCGTGGGCTACCGGGTGCAGGGGGAGGTCGAGGCTGCGCCCGGGCTCGCCTACGTCGAGGTGCAGCTGGGTCACGACAAGGTGTTCAGCCAGAG
>JAJDAI010000133.1 GCA_029261955.1 Deltaproteobacteria bacterium
AGTGGGACGGCTCGCCGATGGGCGGAGTCTAGCAACCTCTGGGGCTGTGCTCCCCGGGGGGGCCTGCCTGTTGCTGCGTCGCGTCGGACGCCGCTGGTACGTTCCGGTCCGTGTTCCGCCGCCTCCCCCTGGCCCTGATCGCCGCGCTCCTCCTCTCCTGCACCGTGCGTCCGGTCACCGGCGGGGGCGAGGAGTTCGAGGGCGACGACGAGGGCGAGTGCGCGGACGGCACCGACAACGACCGCGACGGCTTCTTCGACTGCGACGACCAGGACTGCTTCGGCGCGCCCGAGTGCCAGGGCGACGACGACGACAGCTCCGCGGACGACGACGACGCCACCGCGGACAACAACAACAACACCACAAACAACGACGACGCCACGGCGGACGGCGACGACTCGTTCACCCCGGGGCTCTGCGAGCCCTTCGCGACGCTGCAGTGCGGGGACGTGCTGACCAACGACACGAGCGGAGCCGACGCGACCGACGCCATCGACGGCTACAACTGCGCGACGTGGAACGAGTCGGGGCCCGAGATCACCTGGTCGATCACCCCGACCAGCGACGTCCTGCTCTCGCTCTACCTCGTGGCCTTCGGCCCGCACCAGCTCGACCTCTTCGTGCTCGAGGACACCGGCAGCGGCTGCTCCGAAGACGACTGCATCGCCGACGGCAACGACTGCCTCGACGACGTGCCCCTCAGCGCCGGCACCACCTACTACGTGGTGGTGGACGGCTTCTCCGGCTGGGAGGGGCCCTTCGAGCTGACGGTGACCTGCCCGCCCTGAGGCGACGACGGGTGACCCGGTCGGCCTTTGCGCCTTCTCGCACCCGATGGCCCCCCGATCGAGCAAAACCGCACGGTCCCCGACCCCAGGGCCGCCTCCCCGCCTCTGGCACGAACCTCGCACCCCGGAGGCGCGGAGGTCTGCGATGCGTTGGTACTCCTGGTTCCTCGCCTGTCTGCTCTGCACCCCCGCCCTCGCCGTCGCGGCGGAGGCCCCGCCCGAAGGCCCGGCCTGGGAGGAGCCCGACCCCGAGGAGGCCGAGAAGCGCGCCCCGACCAAGAAGAAGGCCAAGAAGGAGAAGCGCCCACCAGCCCGCAGCCCGGCCACCAAGCCGGCTCCCAAGACCAGGTCCTCCAAGACCGAGCGCGACCGCCCCAGCAAGTCCCCCGACAAGCGGCCCCCCGTTCGCCGTGACCGCGAGCGCCCAGCGAAGGACGCCCCCGCGGATCAGCAGCCGCGCTCCGGCACCGACGACTCCTCCCGGCGCCGCCAGCTCCCCAAGTACGAGCCCCGCGTCGAGCCCCGCGTCGAGCCGAAGGGACAGCCCACGACCCGCATGGAGCCCGTGCCGCGCAACCAGCGGCTGCAGACCCCCACCAAGCGCCGGCCCGTGGCCGATGACTTCTCGCGGGCCGAGCCCGCCGTGTCGGAGCGGTCCGAAGGCAGCCAGCCGAGCGAGCGCAGCGAAGAGGCCGCCTCTCGTCGCCGCCCCCGCCCCCGCGGCGTGCGCGACGGCCGCTACGCGAGGCCCCACCACCGCCACGTCGTGCACCACCACCACGTGCACTACGGCCCGCCCATCCAGCCCTGGTACCGCCCCTGGTACAGCCACTGGTGGCTGCACCCCTACTTCCGTTGGACGCACGCGACGCTCGGCATGGTCTGGTTCCACCACGAGGTCCTGGTGTGGCAAGCCGGCTGGACGCCGCCGCCCCGAAGCGGTTGGGTCTGGGTCGCCGGCGCCTGGAACGGCCCCTACTGGGTCCCCGGCCACTGGGTGCCGGTCGCCCCGCCGCCCGCGCGCTACGTCTACGTGCCCGGCTTCTGGCTCGGCAGCGTCTACGTGGAGGGCTTCTGGCGGGTCGAACGGCGCTCGGGTGACTGGGTCTGGGTGCGCGGTCGCTACCGGGACGACAACTCCCGGTCCTGGGGCCACTGGGCCCCCACCACCCCCTCGCCTGCGGGCTACACCTGGGTGAAGGGCTTCTGGGACGGCGAGGCCTGGGTCGCCGGCTTCTGGCGCCCTGAGTACCGGGCGGGCTACCGCTGGGTGCAGGGCTGGTTCGCGGACACCGGGGTCTTCCACGCCGGCTACTGGGAACCGATCGACGAGCTGCCCGGCTCCATCTGGGTGCCCGGCTGGTTCGACGGGCAGTCCTGGATCCCTGGCTACTGGGTGAGCGAGGAGGAGTACCGCGGGGCGGACCCGGTCGGCTGGGAGGGCGGCGAGGGCTTCGACGCCGGTTGGGACGCGCCCGCCGCGCCGAGCGATGAGGAGCCGTTGGCGCTGCCCGTCGCGCCCGAATAGGGCCCCCCGTTCGCATCCCCGATCGGGCCGTTCGGGACCCGGGATGCCCGAATTCCGCAAGGGGAGCCGCTGCTACCGTCCTGTTCGCGATCCTTCGGGACGCACTCGAAGGACTGCAGCCATGAACCGACTCCTCCTGCTCGCCGCGCTGCTCCTGCTGGTTCCGGGCTGTCCCGAAACCGACGACGACGACTCCTCGGTCGACGACGACGACGTGATCGACGACGACGATGTGATCGACGACGACGACACAATCGATGACGACGACAGCACCCCCGCCATCGGGCCAGTCAGCTTCGACCCGAGCCAGGCCCAGGAGATCAGCACCAGCGACGGGGCGCGCCTGGACGTCCCGGCCAACGCCCTGGAGACGGCGTCGGGGAGCCCGCCGAGCGGCGAGGTGACCGCCTTCCTGGGCGCGGTGCTCGAAGCGGAGAGCTCCCCCCAGGACATGCCGGGTGGCTTCGTGGGCGAGACGGCGGGCGGCGAGACCGTGGCGATGATCTCCTACGGCGTGGTCCAGGTGGAGCTGCGCGACGCGGCGGGCAGCCTGCTGGATCTGGCCGACGGACAGACCGCGACGCTGCACTTCCCGGCCCTGGTCGAGGGACCGGCGAGCGTGCCGCTGTGGTCGCTCGACCCGGACACCGGCGTCTGGCACGAGGACGGCGCCGCGACCTGGACCGACGAGCACTACGTGGGCGAGGTCAGCCACTTCTCCATGTGGAACTGCGACGCGGCCTGCGACGCGGCCTGCGCGACCGGCGTCGTGCTCGAGCCGGATGGATCCCCGGCCGCCGGGGTGCTGGTCGAGGCCACACTCCTGCAAGCGGGCTGCCCCGGCGTGCCGCCCGGCGCGCTCAACGGAGCCCACGCCCACACGGCCGAGGACGGCAGCTTC
>JAJDAI010000134.1 GCA_029261955.1 Deltaproteobacteria bacterium
GCGGGCGGCGACTCCGAGGCGATGGCGGAGCGCGCGAGGGACCTGAAGGACAAGCTCGACACCCACCGGCAGGAGCTGGCCGCACAGGGCGCCGCGAAGTCGCTGGCGGACGCGGCCGACGCGCTGGCCGACGTGGACGCCGAGGCGGCGCGCGACCTGAAGGAGGCGGCAGAGCAAGCTGACATCGAGGCGGCGAAGGACGCCATGGACCGCATGCGCGACCGGCTCCAGGAGCAGCCCGAGGCGGAGCGCGACCGCGCCGCCCGCGCCCTGGAGAAGGCGGCCGAGGAGGCGGCGAAGGCGGGCATGAAGCCGCTGTCCGACGCGCTCAAGAAGGAGGCGAAGGACGCCCGCGAGGGCAAGCGGGGCACCGGCGGCGGGAACAAGGCGGGCTCGGGCAGCCAGGGATCGGGCCAGGACGGCGAGCAGGGCAGCAAGGCCGCGCAGCAGGCAGGGAACTCGAGCACCGGCGGTCAAGCGGGCCAGCAGGGCAGCTCCGCTGCGGGCGAGGGCGGGCAGCAGGGCGGTCAGGGCGGGCAGCAGGGGCAGCAGGGATCCCAGGGCTCGCAGTCGGCGGGCACGCCGGGCGGCGCGGGGGGGATGAACGACTTCCTGGACCAGCTGTCGGAGCAGGGCCTCGGAGGCGATGGGCTCGCCGATCAGCAGAGCCAGATGGAGATGGAGCAGCGGCTCGGGCAGGCGCTGGGCGGGGCCGCGGGCCGCGTCGGCAAGAGCGGCGAGTCGGGCCAGGGCGGCGGCGGTCAGGAGGGCACCGGCTGGGGGGCGGGTGCCTCGCACACCGACGGCGACGAGGGCAGCCACGCCACCGAGCAGGCCCACCAGGACATGAACCGCCAGATCGAGGGCCGCACCAGCGATTGGGTCACCAAGTACGGGCAGGACCACAGCGAGAAGCGCCTGGACGGGGTGAAGGCCCTGGCCGTGAGCGTGGACGTGCCGCTCGGCGACGGGCCCGTGGACGTCGAGACCATGCGGCTGAAGGGCAGCGAGGAGCGCAGCGGGAGCACGTTGCTCCAGGCACCGCCGGGCTACCGAGAGGCGGCCGAAGAGGCCATCTCCGGCGAAGCCGTGCCGCGCCACTACCGGGACCAGGTGAAGAGCTACTTCGACGCGATCGAGTGATCGCGAGCAGGGGACAGTGATGAGCGAGCTTGTCGACGCCGCAGCGGCGGACTTCCGGGAGCGTTTTGCGGCGCTGAGGGCCGAGGTGGGCCGGGTGATCGTGGGTCAGGGCGAGGTGGTGGACGGGGTGCTCATCGCGCTCGCGGCCGGCGGCCACGTGCTGCTGGAGGGCGTGCCCGGGCTGGGCAAGACCCTGCTGGTGCGCTCCCTCAGCCAGGCCCTGCACCTGGACTTCAACCGCGTCCAGTTCACGCCCGACCTCATGCCGGCGGACATCCTCGGCACGCACATGCTGCTGGAGCACGACGGGCGCCGGCAGATGACCTTCGTGAAGGGGCCGGTCTTCACCAACATCCTGCTCGCGGACGAGGTGAACCGGGCCACGCCGAAGACGCAGTCGGCCCTGCTCGAGGCCATGGCCGAGGGCAGCGTCACCACCGGCGGCGTGCACCACCGGCTGAGCCAGCCCTTCTTCGTGCTGGCGACCCAGAACCCCCTGGAGATGGAGGGCACCTACCCGCTGCCCGAGGCCCAGCTCGACCGCTTCCTCTCCAAGATCACGGTGCCCTTCCCAAGCCTGGAGGAGCTGTCGGGGATCATCGACCGCACCACGGGCACGCAAGTCGGCGAGGCGAAGCCGGTGCTCGACGGGGCCGCGCTGATCGCCATGCAGCAGACCGTGCGGACCGTGCTGCTCAGCGACCCGGTCAAGCGCTACGCCCTGCGCATGGTGCTCGCGACGCACCCCGAGTCGGCCTACACCGCCACCGCCGCGTCCGACTTCGTGCGCTACGGAGCCTCTCCGCGAGGCGCCCAGGCGCTGATCCTGACGGCGCGGGTTCGGGCGCTGCTGAACGGCCGCGGCCAGGTGTCCTTCGAGGACGTGAGGGCGGCCGCGCCCAACGCGCTGCGCCACCGGCTCATCCTCAACTTCGAGGCCGAGGGCGAGGGGCTGGAGTCCGACGAGGTGCTCAACCGCATCGTCGCCGACGTGCCCGAAGCCGAGGGGCGGATCGTCTCCCAGGTGCCCGCGAACGCCTGAGCCTGGAGGAGCGTGACCGATCCCCTGCTCGACGCGGCCTTTCTCGCCCGACTCCAGAAGCTCGCGTTGCGCTCCCGCACGCGGGTGGGCGGACGGCGGCAGGGCGCGCACGCGACGCGGCGGCGGGGCCAGAGCCTCGAGTTCGCGGACCACCGCGAGTACGTGCCCGGGGACGACATCCGGCACCTGGACTGGCACCTGATCGGGCGGCTGGACCGCCTCTTCATCAAGCTCTTCGAGGCCAAGGAGGACCGCACCGTCCAGGTGGTGCTCGACCGCTCGGCGTCCATGGCAGGCCCCAAGTGGACGGCCGCGCGCAAGGCGGCGGCGGCGATCTCCTTCGCGTCCCTGGCCGGCATGGACCGGGTTCAGCTGATGGTGGCGGATCGGGGCGTGGTGGCCGAGGGATCCCCCGTGCGCGGGCGGCGGGCGATCCACCGGTTCTTCCGCTTCCTGGGGGCCACGAAGCCGCAGGGCGAGACCGACCTCGCGCGGGCCCTGAAGGGGCTGCCGGCGGCGCGGGCCGGCACCATCACCATCCTCATCACCGACCTGTGGGAGCCGAAGGGCTTCGACGAGCCCTTCTCCCGCCTCGCGCACCGCGGCGGTGACGTGCACGTGCTGCACGTCCTGGACTCGCGTGAGCTGAACCCGCCGCTGACCGGGGACCTCGCCCTGGTGGACGCGGAGACCGGCGCCGAGCTGAACGTCACGCTCGATCGGCCCACCCGCGAGCGCTACGCGGCGGCGGCCCAGGGCTGGCTCGAGGCGGCCGCGGACTCGGCCCGGAAGCGCGGCATCGGCTACTTCCAGCTCGACGCGGCGAGCCCGGTCGAGGACGCGCTCATCGACTGGCTGCGGGCGGCGTCTTGAGCTTCGCCAACCCCCTCGGTCTGCTGCTGCTCGCTGCGGCCGCGCCGCTGCTGGCCATGTACTTCCTGAAGGTGCGCCGCAAGCGGGTGCGGGTGCCGTCGCTGCTGCTGTGGAGCGGGCTGATCGAGAACCAGCGGCGCGCTTCGCCCTGGGATCGCTTCCGGCGGCACGACCTGCTCTGGCTCCAGTTGCTGGCCTTGATCCTCCTGGCCCTGGCCCTGGCGAAGCCCTCGGTGCCCGGGCGCAAGCTGCTGGGCAAGAGCGTGGTCTGGGTGGTGGACGGCTCGGCCTCGATGGGGGCGGAGGCGCCTCGGCCCTCGCGCTTCTCGGCGGCGCGGGACCTCGTGCTCGCGGAGCTGCGGCAGCTGGGCACGGGCGACGAGGGCATGGTCCTGCTGGCCGGGCCCGAGCCGCGGGTCGTGGCGTCCTTCACGCGGGACAAGGACCGGCTCGGCTCGGCGGTCCGGGAGCTGGAGAACAGCGAGGCTGCGGCCTCGCTCGGGGAGGCCGTCGACCTCGCCGTCGCGCTGACGCGGAACCGGCCGGAGCGCACGATCGTCGTCGTGACGGACGGCTCGGACCGGAGCCTCGACGCGGCCATGGCGCGGCACCCGGGCCTGCGCATCGAGGCCGTGGGCCGCCCGCAGCCCAACGTGGCCATCACCGCCGTCGACCTGCGGCGCAGCCCGACCCAGGACCTGGAGTCGGAGCTCTTCGTGACCTTGCGTCGCTTCGGCGGCGAGGAGGCGACCGTCGGCCTGGAGGTCACGCTGGATGGCGAGCTGATCGCCACCGAGTCCGTGCTGGTGCCGGCGGATCGGCCCGTCGCGCGGGTCTTCCGGGAGCTGGGCCGGACCGGCGGGCTCGTGCGGGTGCACGTCGAGACCGGGGACGCCCTGTCCGCCGACGACGACGCGGTCGCTTGGCTGGAGCCGCCCCGCCGGCGCCGCGTGGTCTGCATCGCCTGCACCCCGCTGACCGCGCGCGCCCTGGCGACGGACCCCCGCTTCGACGTCTCGGTGCTGGGCGCCTTCACCGAGGAGCACGGCGCCGACCTGCTGATCTTCGAGTCCGCCGAGGTCCCCGCTTCGCCCGGTGCCCCCTTCCTGGCGCTCGGTCCGTCGCGCCTCGGGGCCGATGTCGCTCCCCCAGAGGTCGAGTGGCCGCGCATCACCGAGTGGAAGCGCGCCCACCCCGTGCTGCGCTTCGTGGAGCCCGGCGGCCTGCACGTGACGAAGGCGCGGCCGGCGGCCAACGACTGGCAGCCGCTCCTGGAGTCGGACCAGGGGCCGCTGGTGACCACGGGCGTGCTCGGCGGGCACCGAGGCGTCGTCCTGCATTTCCGCCCCCTCGACTCCGACCTGCCGCTGCGCGTCGCCTACCCCCTCCTCCTGCTGAACACGGCCGGCTGGCTCACCGGGGACGAGGCCCGCGCCGACCGCCGCACCGTCGCCGCCGGCGAGCCGCTCGTCCGCAGCGGGTGGGGCGACGAAGGCGCCGAAGTGGAGCTCCAGCGGCCCGACGGATCGAGCCTGCGCGTCCCGATCCGCGACGGCGTCGCCCGCTTCGGCGGCCTGGAGCAGGTCGGCGTCTACAAGCTCCTGGGGCCCGACGGCCGGCAGGAGCGCATCGCGGCGAACCTCGTCAACGAGCGCGAGAGCGACCTGACCGTGGTCGCGCACGCCGCGGTGGGAGAGATCGCGACGATGCAGGCCTCCGCCCCCGGGAGGCTGCCCCTGAGCCGGCCGCTGCTGGGCCTCGTCGCCCTCGTGCTGCTCGCCGAGTGGTGGCTGTTCCAGCGGACCTACCGCGAATGAGCGCGCTCGACCGCATCGGCGTCGACGCCCCCCTCTGGCTGCTGCTGGGGCTCGTGCTCGTGCCCATGGCGCTGCTCGCGGGGCGTTCGCTTTGGAGCAGCCGGCGCGACCGCCTCGGCGCCTTCGCGCGCTTCTTGCTGGTCCTCGCCCTGGCCCTCGCCGCGGCCGGCGTGCACCTGAAGCTCCCGGCGAAGAAGCTCGGCGTGGTCTTCGTGCTCGACCGCTCGGCCTCGGTCCCCGAAGCCTCCCGCGCCGCGGCGCTGTCCTTCGTCCAGAACGCCTCCGAGGCGATGCGCGAGGGCGACCAGGCCGCCGTGGTCGTCGTGGGCGACGGGGCGATGATCGAGTCGGAGCCCGCTGCCGACTTCAGCCTCGCGGCCGTCGAGTCGCGGGTCTCGCCCCACCAGACGGACCTGGCCTCGGGCCTGCGCCTGGCCGAAGCGCTGATGCCCAGCGAGTACACCCGCCGCGTGGTCGTGCTGTCCGACGGCGAGGAGACCCGCGGCGACGCCGTGGCCCAGGCCGCCAGCGCGGCTGAGGACGTCGAGCTCTGGACCGTGCCCTTCGCGCACGGCGACGCGGACGAGGTCCTGCTGGAAGGCCTGAGCGGTCCCGACCAGGTGCCCGAGGGCGCGGCCTTCGAGCTGCGCGTGGTCGCTCGCGCCCAGAAGCCCACGGCCGGGCGGCTGCACCTCTACCGAAACGAGGTCCACCTGGGCGCCCTGGACGTGCAGTTGACGGGCGGCCGCGCGGACCTCTTCGTCCTGCGCCAGGAGGCCGACGAAGCGGGCTTCCTGCGCTACCGGGCGCGCCTGGAGGTCGATCCTTCGGAAGACGCCGTGCCGCAGAACAACGTCGCTGTCGCCACCGTCTCGGTCGAGGGGCGCCCCCGGGTGCTCTACGTCGAGGGCAAGGCCGGGCAGGCCGGGCACCTGCAGCGCACCCTGGAAGCGGAGGGTCTGGCCGTCGCCGTCGTCGGTCCCGGCGAGGTGCCCGCGAGCCTCGCCGCGCTCCAGGGCTACTCCGCGCTGCTGCTCTCCGACGTGCCCGCCTACGCGCTCACCGAGCGCCAGATGGAGGTCATCCGCCGCTACGTGCGCGACCTGGGCCGGGGCTTCGCCATGCTCGGCGGCGACGAGTCCTTCGGCGTGGGTGGCTACTACGCAACGCCGATCGAGGAGGTCCTGCCCGTCCGCATGGACATCCAGGACAAGAAGTACTTCCCGTCCCTGTCCATGGTTCTGGCCATCGACAAGTCGGGCTCCATGGGCGGCATCGGCAAGGCCGAGAAGCTCGGGATGGCCAAGGAGGCGGCCATCCAGACGACCGACCTGATGTCCGACAAGGACCGGCTCGGCGTCATCTCCTTCGACGGCGCGGCGGCCTGGGCCGTGCCCATGACGAACATGACGCAGCGCAAGAGGGTGGCGTCCGAGATCGCGAAGATGCGCTCGGGCGGCGGCACCGACATCTACCCGGCGCTCAAGGAGTCCTACGGCGCGCTGCACCGCGAGGGCACCGCCCAGAAGCACATCATCCTGCTGACCGACGGTGTGACGATGGGAGGCGACTTCCAGTCCCTCATCCAGATGGGCGCGCGGCGGAACATCACGCTGACGGCCATCGCCATCGGCGACGACGCCGACCGGACGTCCATGCAGGAGTGGTCGCGCTGGGGCGGTGGTCGCTACTACTTGGTTACCAGCCCTTCGCACATCCCGCGGATCTTCACCCGCGAGGCGATGCTGGCGTCCCGCAGCTTCCTCATCGAGGAGCCCTTCACCCCCACCCTGGGCGCCCCGTCGCCCGTCAGCCGCGGGCTGGAGACGATGCGCATGCCGCCTTTGCACGGCTACGTCGCGACGGAGGTGAAGCCGCGGGCCGAGGTCGCGCTCTGGGCGAAGAAGGACGAGAACACCCCGCTGCTCGCCACCTGGCGGCACGGCCTGGGCCGCACGGCGGCCTGGACGAGCGACGTGAAGGCGCGCTGGGCGCGGGACTGGGTGGGCACGGAGCCCTACTCGCGCGTGTTCACGCAGCTGGTGCGCTGGCTGGCGGCGGCGGAGGGCGGCGCGGACGTCAACGCCCTGGCCGAGCTGGAGCGCGGCGTGCTCAGCGTGACGGTGGACGCCTTCGATGCCGAAGGGGGCTTCCGCAACTTCCTGGAGGGCGAGGCCCGCTTCATCGCACCGGACCTGAGCGTGCGCAGCGTGCCGCTCGCCCAGGTGGCGCCGGGCCGCTACCAGGCGCGGGTGGACGCGGCGGAGGACGGCTCGCACCTCGTGGCGGTCTTCCTCAAGGACGCCGCTGGGAACGTGGTGGGTCAAGCGACGGCCGAGGCCGCGCAGCCCTACTCGCCCGAGTACCGCCCGGCGAGCGGGGGCGCCGCGCTGCTGGCCGAGGTGAGCCGCGTGGGCCGCGGTCGATCCCTGGGGGTCGCCGAGGCCCGGGACGTCTTCGCTCCGCCCCAGATCCCGCGACTCGTGCCGCACCCGCTCTGGCCTCCGCTGGTGGTGCTGGCGGCGCTGCTGCTCTTGATGGATGTCGCCATCCGGCGCCTGGAGTTCCGCAAGACCGGGCCCGCCCCCGTCACGGCCATGCCGCTGCCGAAGGCGTCGCCGTCTCGGAAGCGGCCCCGTGCGAAGATCGCAATCGCGCCGGGTGTGGAACCCGTCGCGATCCAGGAGGTCGAACCCATCGAGCCCGCGCCGGAGCCCGAGGAGGAGTCTGCTTCAGCCGCCTATGTGGGTGGCCTGCTCGCCGCGCGTGCCCGGGCTCGGGACCGAAGGAGCGATGGATGACGCGCATCCGTCACGCACTGGGAATCTGGCTGATCGCCCTGCTGCTGCCGACCGGGGCGGCCGCCGCGCCGCCGGTGGTGACCGTGCAGGCGCCCCTGCTCCAGATGGCCCGCCCCGGCTCCTGGGTGCCCGTCTTCGTGGACATCAAGAGCACCGACGACGTGTCCGGCCGCATCCGCGTCAGCTTCGGCGGGGGAGACGACAGCGACCCGGTGACCCGGGACTTCGCCGTCAGCGAGGGCTCCGAGCGCCGCATCGTCATCCCCAAGCGCGTACCCCAGTGGGCCTACGAGCTGACGGTCGAGGTGAGCACCCGCCGCGGCCGCCTCCTGAAGAAGGAGGACATCGAGATCCGCAGCGGCGCCATGAGCCCCGAGGCCTTGCGCGTCGTCGTGCTCGGCGACGATCCCCTGGGCTGGACCGTGCTGAGCGAGGTGACCGGCGCCCCCGTGCCCGGGCACCCGGACCACGCCGAGTCGGGCTTCCGCCCCGTGCTCGTCCAGAACCTGCTGCCCGCCGACCTGCCCACGCACTGGTTCGGCTGGACGAGCGTCGACATCCTCGTCTGGAGTCGCCCTGACCCCGCCGCCCTCACGCCCGAGCAGCAGGACGCCCTGCGCGGCTGGCTCGTCGCCGGGGGCGCGGCCTTCATCACCCTCGCGGACGCAGCGCCCACCTGGCTGAGCTCCCCCCTGGCCGACCTCGTGCCGGTGGCGGGCGGGCAGCTGATGCAGTCGGTGTCGGCGCGCGACGTGCTGCGCACCGTGGCGGGGGCGAGGGGCTCCCTGCCCGACCGCGAGCCGCTGCCCCTGGCCGCGCTCCAGCCCCGCGGACGCACCCGCATCGCCCTGGCGGATGACGCCGGCGCCGCCCTGCTGCTCCAGGCCCCCGTCGGCACCGGGCAGGCCGTGCTGTCCACCTTCGACCCCAGCGCGGGCGAGCTCGTGGGCCAGCTGGACCGGGAGCTGTTCTGGCGCAACCTCTTCGGGCTCTGGGAGCCGATGAAGGACGAGCTGAGCGAGTTCGGTGAGTACAACACCGCGCTGGACGACCGGGGCTTTGGCCTCGTCGGGCCCACCGCCCACGTGCCCCACGCGGACTGCCCCGCCCAGGGCGCCGTGGCCCGGACGGCAGCGGCGGGTGGGCTCTTCGTGCCCGGCCAGTCCCTCGGGACCTTCACCGACTCCGCCTCCTGGTGGGCCGGCACCCGCGAGGC